>NZ_JBASXK010000051.1:0-75722 GCF_049276915.1 Aestuariivita sp.
GGTACAAAACGTCCATTGCCCCTGTCAAAACAGGTACAAAACGCTCAATTTCCCGCTATGTGATGGGAAACGCGATATCCGGATCCTCGCCATACTGCGCCTCTGATGCGACCTGCGCCTTGACCTCCGGGTGATGTTGCTTGCGCCTCGACATCCCCGATCTGTTTCGCGGTGTGGCTCCCATAGCGGCATGTCTGCCTTGCCCAACACCATGCCAGCGGTCTGTCACCTCGCCACCCGCCGACGGCTTCAGAACCCTGTTGGACGGGCCGCAGCCTCAACAGCAGCCCGGACCCAGAGCAGACACCGGATGAACACGTAGTCATGCCTTATTTCCCCACAAATACAGATACTTGCTGGCATGTTTTCTGACATCGACAGGGCGATCCACAACCAAATGCTGAAGATGTTGCGCGGCCAAGGCCCAATCCCCGTCGACTTTCGGCGAAGGTGGTGCGAGCATGAACTCACGTTCGTGCACTGAACGGCAAGGAGAGGTGGAATGAGTCAGATCTGGCAAATGACAGCGAGCGAAATCGCTTCGGCGGTGCGTCTGAAAAAGCTGTCCGCAACCGAAGTCACCACTGCGCATTTCGAACGCCTCGACGCAGTAAACCCGAAAATCAACGCAGTCGTGCAGGACTGCCGCCAAGACGCCCTGCAGGCCGCCCGACAGGTAGATGAAACGGTTGCCCGCGGCGAAGATCCGGGCGCTTTGTGCGGTGTCCCGGTCACGATCAAGGTCAATGTCGATCAGGAAGGATATGCGACCACGAACGGCCTGCGCCTCCTTGAAAATCAGGTGGCGCAACATGACAGCCCGGTTGTGTCGAACATTCGCAAGGCAGGCGGCGTGATTGTCGGGCGTACGAATACTCCGGCATTCTCCCTGCGATGGTTCACCAAGAACAGCCTGCACGGGCAAACGCTCAATCCACGCAACAAGGGCATAACGCCCGGAGGCTCTTCCGGTGGCGCGGCCGCAGCAGTCGCTTCAGGCATCTGCGCCGTGGCCCATGGCACGGATATCGCGGGCTCTATCCGCTTTCCTGCATATGCCTGTGGATTGCATGGGTTGCGGCCGTCTCTTGGTCGGGTTCCTGCCTATAATGCAAGCGCTGCAGAGCGATATATCGGCGCGCAGCTTATGGCGACATCCGGGCCGATTACGCGCAGCATCTCGGACATCGCCATTTCGCTGACGGCCATGGCGGCACCTGATCCGCGCGACCCATGGTACATGCCAGCGCCCCTTTCACAGCAGGAGTTCCCCAAACGGGCAGCATTGGTGGTGGCACCGGATGGCATGCCCGTGGCAGATGACGTTCGCGCGGCCCTGGCCGATGCTGCGGACAAACTCAGAGCAGCGGGTTGGAGCGTCGACGAGATTGACTGTCCGCCCATGCGGCCCGCCGCAGACATCAATGCATGTCTCTGGATGGCGGAAACACAGTTCGGCGCAAAAGATCTCATCCGGCAAGAGGCCGATCCGGACGCAGTGTTTGTGTTTGAGCAAATGATGAAAACTGTCGGCGACATCGGACTGGTTGACGTGATGACAGCTCTGCAAGCGCGCGCCGGACTGGTCAGGGAATGGGCAGTGTTCTTGAAGGACTGCCCGCTTGTCATCTGCCCGGTGTCCGGAGAACTACCCTTCGATCAACAGTTGGATGTGCAGTCAGAGGATGCTTTCGCAAAGGTGTTCGAAGCACAACTCACACAAAGGGCGCTGCCGGTGATCGGTGTCCCGTCCCTCTCGGTTGCGACGGGTCAAAGCCGGGGCAGGCCGGTCGGTGTGCAACTGATTGCGCCAAGCTACCGAGAAGACATTCTTCTGGCCGCGGGCTTCGATCTTGAAGCGGCGGGAGAGCCGATCCAAGTTGCCGAACCGAATTGGGATTAGATCGGAATGTTGGCTTCACCACCGGTGTCAGAGATACCTGCCCCGGAACCGCGGTCATCTGTGAAACGGCCCGAGCATCTATCCGAGCGACTGCGCAGGCACGGACCGGACCGCCACTTTCTCAGCGGCCGGAGATGAGAAGCGCGCCCTGACTGATCAAACGCTCGATCTCATCGGCACAATACCCGTTCTCGGCCAGCACCTCGGCCCCATGCTGACCCAATGTCGGGGCCGGGCGGGCAACACCACCCGGGGTCTCGCTGAACTTGACCGGCAGGCCGATGGCCTTGACCGGGCCCGCCACCGGGTGATCCGTTTCGACGATCATGTCGCGTGCAACCGCTTGTGGGTCGCGATGCATCTCGCAGATGTTCATCACCGGCCCGGCGGGCAGACCTGCGGCCTCCATGCGGGCAAGCCAGTCGTCCGTGTCGCGGGTTTGCAGATGGGTTTCCAGAAGCGGCACCAGATCAGACAGATTGGTTATCCGCTCCAGATTGGTTGCAAAGCGCGGGTCTTCGCCAAGTTCCGGCGCATCGATCACCTCAAGCAAACGCAGCCAGTTTCGCTGGTTGGCGGCACCTATATTGATCCAGCCGTCGCTGGTGCGGAAGGATTGATAAGGCGCATTCAGCGGGTGGGCAGAGCCCAGTGCCCCCGGAGCCTGACCCGTGGCAAAGGCGATGGCTGATTGCCAATACGTCAGAGAAATCCCTGCCTCGAACAGTGAGGTGTCCACCATCTGGCCCTCTCCGGTGGCCTGCGCACGGGAATAGGCCGCGACACAGCCCATCGTCGCCAGAAATCCGGCGGTGATATCGGCAATCGGCGCGCCGGGCTTGACGGGCGGGCGGCCCGGCCCTTCGCCGGTAATCGACATCAGGCCGGACATGCCCTGAGCAATCAGGTCAAAACCGCCGCGTTCTGCATAGGGGCCGGTGCGGCCAAATCCGGAAATCGCACAGTAGACCAGCTTGGGATTGCTCTGACGCAGGCTTTCATAGCCAAGACCGAGTTTCTCCATCGTGTCGTGGCGATAGTTCTCGATCACGACATCCGCGCTGTCGAGCATTTTGCGCAGCACCGCAATGGCATCCGGGTCCTTGAGGTTCAGCGCGATGCCCCGCTTGTTCCGGTTCATCATCAAATAGGCCGCGCTTTCGCCCTTGATATCGGGCGGCAAGAACCTTCGCGTGTCGTCGCCATCGGGCTTTTCCACCTTGATCACATCGGCCCCCATATCGGCCAGCATCATCCCGCAGACGGGACCGGCCATGATATGCGCCAGTTCAATCACCTTCATGCCCGCAAGGGGGCCCACGGAGCTCATGAGCCGCTCCATTCCGGTTTGGTCTTGGCGAGGAATGCCTCCAGCCCATGTTTGAAATCATTGCTCATATAGCACAGCGTGATCAGGTCGCTGTCCTCGACCGCAAGCGCCGCGCGATTGCGGCGCATCGCTTCCTTGGTGGCGCGCAATGTCAGAGGTGCCATCCCCGCTAGATGCTGAGCAAGCTCCTCGGCCCGTGCCATCAAGGTGGCTTCATCCGGCAGCACTTCGGAGACAAGGCCTGAGGCCAGCGCCTCTTCTGCGCCCATCAAACGCGCGGTGAAGATCATCTCGCGTACGCGGCCCGCCCCAAGCAGTTCACTCAGACGAGCCAGGTTGCCCGCATTCAGGCAGTTGCCCAGCGTGCGCGCAATGGGAAAGCCGAACTTCAACTGCGCGCTGGTGATCCGGATATCGCACGCCGCCGCGATCGACGCACCACCGCCCGTGCAGGCACCATGCACCGCAGCCACTGTCGGCACCGGGCATTGATCAACCGCCGAAAGTACCCGTGTGATCTCATCTTCATAGTCAAGGGCATCCTGCGCGGTTTCAAAGGCGCGGAACTGCGTCATGTCGGTCCCGGCTGCAAAAGCCTTTCCACCCGCACCGCATATGACCATGGCACGGATGGATCCATCCGTCGGCATGTCCGCGCACAGACGGGCCAGTTCCTCATACATTGCGAAGGTCAGCGCGTTGCGGGCCTCGGGCCGATTGAACGTGACCCAGAGAGTCGTCCCTTTCTTCAGCGTGGTGATTTCACTGGTCATGCCTGATGTCCTCCCTCAGACGCGGGGCCGTTCTCGTCCTCAAGGGCTTTGATATGGGCCAAATGCTTGTTCATCATGTGCAGTTTCATGATCCGGCCCAGCCCTTCGGCATCGCGCGCGCGCAGGTGTTTCATGATGATCTCATGCTCATCGATCGCCTGCGCCCAGCGCTCGTCAGACAGATTGGCCATGTAACGAGCCCGTCGGACGCGTGCGGCCAGAAGCTTGTGGTGACCTTCGAGGATCTCATTGCCCGCGCCGCGTATCAGGGCCTCGTGAATGTCCTGATTGGCCTGAAAATACGATTTTCGATCCCGCGACGCATAGGCCTTGAGCATTGCCTCATGGCGTTTCTCGATCCACGCGAGTTCCTTTGCGCCCAGATGCTGACATGCCAGTTCTCCGGCCAATTGTTCAAGCACCGCAATCACGGGGAATGTGTTTTCCAGCTCTTCGCGCGTGACTTGTGCAACCCGTGCGCCGCGATTGGCCTGCAGTACGACGAACCCTTCAGAGGCCAGCACCTTGAGCGCTTCGCGCAATGGCGTGCGTGAGACACCGAAGCTTTCGCAAAGCTCTTTTCCCTCGTGAACGTGGCGCTGGACATGTACGGCGGCGCAACCAAGTTTTCGCTGATCGCGATCCCGATGTTCGTGCTTGCCGGTGCGATCATGAACGCCGGAGGGATCACGGATCGTCTGATCAACTTCGTCACCGCATTGATTGGTTTCGTTCGGGGCGGATTGGCACATGTGAATATCGGTGTGTCGCTGTTCTTTGCCGAAATCTCCGGGTCTGCAGTTGCCGACGTTGCCGCCATGGGATCCGTCATGATCCCGCAAATGAAAAAGCGCGGCTATTCCGGTGCCTTTGCCGCGGCGGTCACATCGTCTTCGGCTTCGCTGGCGATCATCATCCCACCCTCTATCCCCATGATCCTCTATGCAACTTCGGCGAATGTCTCGGTCGAGCAGCTGTTTGTCGCCGGTGTGATCCCAGGCCTCATGGGGGCGGCTGGCCTGATGGGCGTGGCCTATTACTTTGCCGTGCGCTATGACCTGCCCCGCGAAGAGCGTTTCTCGGGTCGCCGCCTGTGGGAAGCATTCATTGATGCGCTGCCCACTTTTGCCCTGCCGGTCATCATTCTTGGCGGCATCTTCGGCGGCTATGTCACCGCAACCGAAGCTGCTGGGCTTGCCGTGCTGGCCGCGATCTTGATCAGCCTGTGGTACCGTCAAGTCGATCTCAAGCACCTTCAGCGTTCGATGCTGGATGGTGGCATGCAGACAGCGGTTGTGATGCTGCTGGTTGCGGCCTCGGTGGTCATGGGCGGGTTTCTGACACGCGCGCAATACCCCCAGGAATTGGCCTCGGCCATTCTCAGCCTCACGGATAACAAATGGCTTGTGCTGTTGATCCTGAACTTCTTCTTCCTGATCATCGGCTTCTTCCTGCACTCTGCGGCCGCAATCATCCTTGTGGTCCCCATTGTCATCCCGCTGATCGAGGCAGTCGACATCAACCCGATCCACTTTGGCCTCGTGGTCACTCTGAACCTGGCGATTGGTCAGCAGACACCGCCAGTCGCCAGTGTGCTGATCACCGCCTGTGCGGTGGCACGCGCGAATATCTGGGATGTGACCAAGGTGAATATCTACTTCATCGCAGTCCTTCTGACCGTGCTCTTGATGTGCACCTACATCCCGGCGATCCCCATGTTCCTGGTGGATTACTTCTATAACTGATGATCTGGCCACACAGCTGTGTGGCCAGGCCTCGACACTGAAAGATCGAAGATGGACCTCGAACTGGCCAATTTTCTGATTGCGAACGCGCTCGAGTATCGTCGTCGAAACAACCTCAAGCCGCTGACAATCGCGGTTATTGATGCAGGCGGACATCTCGTTGCCTTGCAGCGTGAAGACGGGACCAGCAATCTCAGGGCCGAGATCGCGCAGGGCAAAGCCAAAGGCGCTGTGGCGATGGGACTGGGATCGCGCGCGCTTTTCAACCGGGCACAGGAACAACCCTATTTCATAAGCGCGATGAACGCGCTGAATGGGGGTAGTCTCGTGCCCGTACCCGGCGGCGTTCTGATCAAGCGCGATGGCGTATTGATCGGCGCGATCGGTATAACCGGCGACAGTTCGGACAATGACGAAGCCTGCGCCCTGGCCGCCATCGAGAACGCGGGCCTGAGCGCAGAAGCAGGATAAGCCGAAAAGTTTCTGAGATCGCGGCACCTTCAATCCGGATCGCGGGTGTCTCCGGAACCAAGGTCCAACCTGTTCAGATCTTCAGTAAGTCCAACTCCGACATGCAAAAGTCGCGGTGGCCTGGTGGCCGGACGCGATTGCCCTTGCGGGCCGCCGCGCGCTATTCGAAGGTGGCAGGTGGCCCCGATAGCTGCGCGGGGCCATTTTTGGGACAGGCAGACAGGTGAAGGAGACCGTCAGATGGCAGGTCTGATGACATTCGAAGCGCTGAAATCAGCGGTGACGGTGGGTGACATAGATACGGTTCTGGTCTGCATCGTGGATATGCAAGGTCGTTTGCAGGGCAAGCGTTTCGTGGCACAGCATTTCGTGGACAGCGCATGGGAAGAAACCCATTGCTGCAATTACCTGTTGGCGACGGATATCGCGATGGCCACACCTGATGGCTATGCCGCCACAAGCTGGCAGGCCGGCTATGGCGATTACATGATGAAACCGGATCTCGGGACGATCCGCCCGATGCCCTGGCTGGAAGGGACGGTCATGGTGATGTGCGACGTGATGGATCATCACGGCCACCATGAGATTGCCCATTCACCCCGGGCGATGTTGAAGAAACAAATCCGCCGGATCGAGGCCCTTGGCATGACGCCGATCATGGCGACTGAATTGGAGTTTTTCCTGTTCGCGCGCTCTTTCAGCGAGATTTTCGCCTCGGGCTTCCGCGATCTGCAGCCAATCAGCGACTACAACGAGGATTACAGCATCCTGCAGACCACCCGCGAAGAACATGTGATGCGCCCGCTGCGCAATCACCTTTACGCCGCAGGTATCCCGGTCGAAAACTCCAAAGGCGAGGCCGAAGCGGGTCAGGAGGAGCTCAACATCCGCTACGCGCCAGCGCTGGACACCGCCGACCATCACACCATTGCCAAACATGCCACCAAGGAAATCGCCAATCAGCAGGGCCATGCCGCAAGCTTCCTGCCCAAATGGCATCACGACCGCGTCGGCAGCTCATCCCATGTGCACCAATCGCTGTGGAAGGGCGGGGAAAACGCCTTTTTCGACCCTGATGCAGAATTCGGCATGTCCGAACTGATGCGCAGTTACATGGCCGGGTTGATCCATTACGCCCCGGACATGACCGTGTTCATGGCCCCCTATATCAACAGCTACAAACGCTTCGCCAAGGCGACCTTCGCGCCAACCAAGACAGTCTGGTCCGTCGACAACCGCACCGCCGGTTTCCGCCTCTGCGGAGAAGGCAGCAAGGCGATACGCGTCGAATGCCGGATACCGGGCGCGGACATGAACCCCTATGTGGCGATGGCGGCGATGCTGGCGGCAGGTCTGGCCGGCATCGAGGAAGGGCTCGAGCTACAGCGCCCCACCACGGGAGACATTTATGAGGCGGCGCAAGGCGGTGAGATCCCCAAGACCCTGCGCGATGCCGTAGACACGCTGCGCCACTCCCGGATGCTGCGAAAAGCCATGGGCGACGATGTGATCGACCACTACACCCGCGCGGCCTTATGGGAGATCGAGGAATTCGACCGCGTGGTCACCGACTATGAAATTGCCCGTGGCTTTGAGCGAGCCTGACCGAGAATGCCCGGGACCATCACGTGCATCGTGCCTGTATACGTATCGCTGGCAGCTGGACAGGCGACGGTTCAGGCGTCGGCCATCGCCTTTTCCGGTCTGCACTGGATCGAGCAAGCCAAAGGTCTCTCGGTCCTCGTCCGACACGGTCTGACCCGACCAAAACCTTACCATCCGAGGAAACAGCAATGACATTGCGCGCCAATTGGTCCTATCCCACCGCCATCCGCTTTGGGGCGGGCAGAATTTCCGAACTGGCAGAAGCCTGCGCGGCAGCGAGCATTCGCAAACCCCTGCTTGTGACCGACAAAGGGCTGGCCAACCTGCCGATCACCTCCGCCACGCTGGATCTGATGGCGGCCGAAGGCCTGGGCCGTGCCATCTTAGCCGAGGTTGACCCCAACCCTACGGAGATCAACCTGGCGGCAGGGCTCGCGGCCTATCATGCGGGCGGCCATGACGGCGTGGTGGCCTTTGGTGGCGGCTCGGGCCTTGATCTTGGCAAAGCCGTGGCCTTCATGGCGGGACAGACTCGGCCCGTTTGGGACTATGAGGATATTGGCGACTGGTGGACCCGCGCTGACGCTTCGGCCATTGCGCCCATCGTGGCCGTGCCCACGACAGCGGGAACCGGATCCGAGGTAGGCCGTGCCTCGGTGCTGACCAATTCAGTGACGCATGAGAAGAAAATCATCTTCCATCCGAAAATCCTGCCCTCGGTCGTGATCTGCGATCCCGAACTGACCGTCGGCATGCCCAAGGCGATCACCGCAGGAACCGGGATGGATGCGTTTGCCCATTGCCTTGAAGCCTATTGCTCACCGCATTTCCACCCGATGAGCCATGGCATCGCGCTCGAAGGGATGCGGTTGGTCAAGGAATATCTGCCCCGCGCCTATGCAGATGGCAGCGATATCCAAGCGCGCGGTCAGATGATGGCGGCTGCGGCGATGGGGGCTGTCGCCTTCCAGAAGGGTCTGGGTGCGATCCATGCGCTCAGCCATCCGATCGGAGCCGTGCACAACACACACCACGGCACGACAAATGCGGTGGTCATGCAGCCCGTGCTGCGCTTCAACCGCCCGGCCATCGAAGCGCGGATCGATCAGGCCGCTGCATATCTGGGGATTTCGGGCGGATTCGACGGTTTTTACAACGTCGTGGGTGCTCTGAATTCCGAGCTTGGCATCCCTGCCAATCTGACTGCCCTGGGGGTCTTGAACCCGGATCTGGACGCTCTGACCGCCTCCGCCTTGAAAGACCCCAGCACCGGCGGCAACCCGGTCGAAATGACAGCGCAGAACACACGCGCGCTGCTCGAGGGCTGTTTTTAGACTCCATGGGAAAGGGGCGAATCCCCCCGCCCCACCCGGACATGACTGACGCCAAGCCAGGTGCGCAGTCACAAGGGGGCTTTGCCTGCGACATGTCCGGGGTTGCCTCTTGTCGTCGCGCCTTCGCAAAGGGCAAACATCGAAAGTTATGCTGAAAAAAGAGACAGTCGCTGAATCCTCGTGCATTCTTTGCGTAAAGAGTGGAAATTGCCCAAGTAAAATTTACCGTACAGTCAAATATCGAGGAGTCGGGGAATGCTGGATCTACTTGTCAGGCAAGCGCGCCTGCCCGATGGGCGCGGTCCTGTAGATATCGGCGTGTCGGGGGACAAGATCGTCGTCATCGCGCCCCATATCGACACTCAGGCCCAAGAGGAAATCGACGCCGCTGGCCGGCTGGTCTCGCCCCCGTTCACGGATCCGCATTTCCACATGGATGCAACCCTGAGCCTTGGGCTTCCACGGCTCAATGTCTCGGGCACACTTCTGGAGGGTATCGCGCTCTGGGGCGAACTCAAGCCCCTGCTGACGCCCGAAGCCGTCATGGAACGCGCGCTGCGATATTGCGATCTTGCAGTCTCGCAAGGGCTCTTATCAATCCGGAGCCATGTCGATGTTTGCGATGACAGCCTGACTGCTGTCGAAGCCCTGATCGAGGTGCGCAAACAGGTGGCACCCTATATCGATCTGCAGCTTGTGGCCTTCCCGCAGGACGGGCTTTACCGTTCGGCCACAGCAGAAGCCAACCTGTTGCGCGCACTTGATATGGGGGTCGACGTGGTTGGCGGCATCCCTCATTTCGAACGCACAATGGCCGATGGTGCCCGCTCGGTGACGCGGCTGTGCGAGATCGCCGCCGAACGTGGCTTGATGCTGGACCTGCATTGTGACGAAAGCGATGATCCGATGTCTCGCCATGTTGAAACCCTGGCCTATGAGGCCACCCGGCTGGGTCTGGGCAATCGTGTAGTGGCCAGCCATGTCACCGCGATGCATTCCTATGACAACTACTATGCCACCAAGCTGATCCCGTTGATCGCCGAAAGCGGAATGCACGTGGTGCCCAACCCGCTGATCAACATCACCCTGCAAGGCCGCTCTGACACCTACCCGCGCCGGCGCGGGCTGACCCGGGTGCCCGAACTGCGCGCGGCTGGCGTCAACGTGGCCTTCGGTCAGGATTGTACGATGGACCCGTGGTATTCGCTGGGCTCGGCTGACATGCTTGAGGTCGCCCATATGGGCGTGCACGCCGTTCCGATGACATCGCGCGAGGCCATGAGCTGGGCTTTCCAGTCGGTCACCCAGAACGGAGCCATGGCCATGGGCCTGCCCGATCCGACGATCCGCGAAGGCGGACCCGCCAGCATGGTTGTGCTGCAGGCCCGCGACCCGATCGAGGCTGTACGCATGAAAGCCACCCGTCTGGCCGTGATCAAACACGGCAAGGTTCTTGCCCGGACAAGCCCGCGCCTTGCCGCGCTGGCCCTGCCCGGCCGTCCCGAAACCCTCGACCCGGCCGATTATGCCCCCGTGGCCGAGGACTAACCCGCCTGACATGACTGCCACCAAAAAGGAAAACCTCATGAAACTGACCACTACCCGCCGCCAGCTGATGATCGGCGCTGCCGCCACACTGGCCCTGCCCGCCTATATTCGCCGCGCCAATGCCCAGAGCGTTGTGCGCGTTGCAGGCGTTCACATGTCGCCCGTCGAAAACGCCTGGAACAGCCGCATTCACCTGGCGTTTCAACAGGCTGCCGCTTCAGGCCTGATCGAATATGATTTCTCAGAAGGCGTCGCACCAACCGATTACCCCCGCGCGATGCGCGAATATGCCGAAGGCGGTGCGCAGCTGGTTTGGGGTGAATCCTATGCCGTCGAGCGCGAAGCACGCGAAGTGGCGGGCGATTACCCCAACACGGCCTTCCTGATGGGATCTTCCGGTGGACCGGAAGGTGCAAACTTCGGTGTCTTCGGAACCCGCAACCACGAAGCAGCCTATCTTGCCGGCATGCTTGCTGGCCGGATGTCCCAAACCAACGTCTTTGGCTCGGTCGGCGGATATCCGATCCCCGAAGTGAACCTGCTGATCAATGCCTTCCGCATGGGTGTAAGCGAAGTGAACCCCGATGCCACCTTCGTCAACGGTTTCATCGGCGCATGGTTTGACCCCGCGCGCGCGAAAGAGGCCGCAATGGCGCAAATCGATGCCGGGGCGGATATCCTTTTCGGCGAACGGATCGGCACGGCGGATGCTGCTCAGGAACGCGGCGTCAAGGCCATCGGCTCGCTGATCGATTACACGCCGCGCTATCCCGGAACCGTATTTGCCAATGCGATCTGGAACTATGGCCCGACCATCGAAGCGATCGTAGCCGATGTGCAGGCGGGCAACCCGGTCGGACGCGACTATACCGAATATTCGTTCATGTCCTACGGCGGCAACGAGCTGATCTATGTGGCTGACGAAGTCCCTGCAGACGCGATCCCGGCAATGGAAGCCAAGCAGGCGGCAATTCAGTCCGGCACATGGAACGTTCCCATCGACAACAATGAACCTGCCTGAACGCGCAGACTGTGAGTGACGCCACGGCCCTTGCAGCCGCCATTGCCGAGGGGCGTACATCCGCCCGTGCGGTGATGGAGGCAAGTCTTGCCGCCTGTGACTCGCAGGCGGCGCTGGGGGCCGTGGTGTATCGCAATGACTTGATGGCCCGCGCCGATGCCGACGCCGCTGACAAGCGGCCCGGCGAGGGGCGCGGACCATTCCACGGCGTTCCGTTTCTGGCAAAAGATCTGGGCTCCAGGGCCCGGGGGCTGGCCGCCAGCGCCGGTGCCGCCGCGTTTCGCAACATCGCTGCATCGCAAGACGCGGATGAGGATCTGTTCCGGGCCTTCCGCAGAGCCGGTCTCATCCCGTTTGGCCTGAGCGCAACGCCCCCCTTCGGCCTTGCGCTCAGCAGCGAACCCGAAGCCCTGCCACCTGCCCGCAACCCCTGGAACGCCGCACTTACGCCCGGCGGCTCCTCCGGCGGTGCTGCGGCGGCGGTTGCCGCAGGTATCGTCGCAATTGCCCATGCCACCGATGCTGCGGGATCGATCCGAGTGCCCGCCGCCTGTTGCGGGCTGGTTGGGCTCAAGCCCTCACGCGGCGCGGTTCCCGGTGGTCCGACCTTTGCAAATCACCTGATGGGGATTGCATCCGAACTGGTTTTGGCGCGTTCGGTCCGGGATGTGCAGGCGGTCTTCAAGGCTCTACACCTGCAAACAGCCCCCGGTTCCCGGACTGACAGCACCCGCATTGCGCTGGCCCTGCCCGAGCGCTGTGACGCCGACCAGACCGGGGCTGCGCAAGCTGCCGCGAGGGCTCTGACGGATGCGGGCTTCCTCGTTCAGGAGATCGCCGCTCCCGACCGATTGGGGGGCGAGGCCCATGCACTGGCCCGCTTGATCCTGTCGGTGTCTCTGGCCGAATGGCTGGACGCCCTCGATATCGCGGACCATGAAGTGCCCCCCCTTGCCGCAGCACTTGCCGCTGAGGGGCGCGCTCTACCCGCCACCGATCTCTTCGCCGCGACCCGCCGTCTGGCGCGCCTGTCAGACGAGGCCCGCGCGCTGTTTGAAGGGGCAGATGCGATACTCAGCCCGGTTCTCGCATCCTCCCCGCCGCCCATCGGGGCCTTTGATCTAGGCCGAACCGATGTGGATGCCCATTTCGCTCAAATGGAGGCCTTTGCGCCGAATGCGGCCCTTGCCAATATCGCCGGCCTGCCGGCCCTGGCCCTGCCCTTCGGCATGGCAAACGGCCTGCCGCTGGGTGTGCAACTGCTCGGCCCGCCCGGATCCGATCTTGCCCTATGCCACCTCGCCGGCGCGATCGAATCCCGCGCGCCCGCCCTGACCTATCCCAATCCGATCGCAGGTATGCCCATATGACCCCGGTTCTGGAGCTTGACGGCATCACCAAGCGTTTTGGATCGCTGATCGCCAATGACAATGTGACCCTCTCTTTGGGTCAGGGCGAGGTTCTGGCGCTGCTGGGCGAGAATGGTGCGGGCAAGACAACATTGATGAACATCCTCTTTGGACATTATGCGGCGGATGAAGGCTCCGTGCGGGTATTCGGACAGGAACTGCCATCGGGCAAACCCCGCGCCGCCATCGAGGCCGGTGTCGGCATGGTGCATCAGCATTTCACCTTGGCGGGCAATCTGACGGTGCTGGACAATGTCATGCTTGGCTCGGAATCCCTGTTGCGGGCAAGATCGGCACGCTCTGGGGCACGCAAAAAGCTCATGGAGATATCCGAACGTTTCGGCCTGCCCGTCAAACCGGATGAGAAAGTCAGCCGCCTGTCTGTCGGTGAACGCCAGCGGGTCGAGATTCTCAAGGCACTCTATCGCGACGCCCGCGTGCTGATCCTGGACGAGCCCACAGCGGTGCTGGCCCGGCCAGAAGCACAGCGCCTGTTTGAAACGCTGCGCGAGATGACGAAAGAAGGGCTGTCGCTGATTTTCATCAGCCACAAACTACATGAGGTCATGGGTGCGTCAGACCGGGTCGCGGTTCTCAGGGGGGGCCAGATGGTGGCCGAGCGCAAAACGCATGAGACCAGCCCCGAGGAACTTGCCGAACTGATGGTCGGTCGCAAGGTCGAACGCCCGGTGCGTCAGGACCACAAGATTGGTGCGCCGGTCCTGATTGCCGACAGGGTGCGGGTCGAAACGGACGGGGAAACGCAGCTGAACGATGTGTCCTTCAGCATCCATGAAGGCGAGATATTGGGCATCGTCGGTGTCTCGGGTAATGGACAGGCAGCCCTTGGCGCGCTTTTATCCGGGCTGACGCACCCGGTCTCCGGTACCCTTACGCTGGCGGGCGAGGATGTGGGAGCACTGGGACCGCGCGGCATGATCCGGGCCGGTGCGGGGCGGATACCGGAGGATCGCCATGCCGAAGGCGCGGTGGGCGAGCTTGCGGTCTGGGAAAACGCGGTGCTGGAGCGGCTGCGCAGCCCTGAGTTTTCCCGGCGCGGTTTCGTCCGACAAGGGGCCTGCAAGGCCTTCGCCGCCGGTCTCATCAAACGCTTTGACATCCGCGGAGCGACCCCCGACACGCGTACCCGGCTTTTGTCCGGCGGCAACATGCAAAAGCTGATCCTCGGTCGCTCCCTGTCGATCGGGCCGCGCTTTGTACTGGCCAACCAGCCGACACGCGGTCTGGATGAAGGTGCCATCGCTGCGGTGCATTCCGAACTGCTGGCCGCGCGCTCTCAAGGGGCCGCGATCCTGCTGATTTCCGAAGAACTCGAAGAAGCCGTGGCGCTCTCGGATCGCATTCAGGCCATCGTCAAGGGCCAGCTGTCGCGCCCCGTGCGCGCCGAAGACGCCGATGCCCAGAGCCTTGGCCTGATGATGGCCGGTGTTTGGAAGGATGATATCCATGCGGCTTGAACGTCGTCCCAATGTGCCGGTGCATCTTGCCATAGCCGCCCCACTTGCAGCGGTGGCGGTGGCTCTGATCCTTGCCGGAGGGCTGATCGCAGCGGCCGGGGTCAACCCGCTGACCGCCTATGTTGAAATGCTGCGTGGTGCGCTGGGATCGCGCCTGTCGATCACCGAGATGCTGACCCGCGCCACACCGCTGATCCTGACTGGTCTGGCCGCCGCTGTCGCCTTTCGCGCCCGCCTCTGGAACATCGGCGGCGAGGGTCAGTTCTTTATCGGTGCCCTTGTCACAGCATGGATCGGGCATTCGCTTGGCCTGCCGGGGCTGTTGGGTATCCCGGTCCTGCTGGTGGTTGGCATGCTGGCTGGAGCCGCGCTGCTTGTAGGTCCGGCCTATCTGCGGCTGCGCTTTGGCGTGGACGAGGTTGTGACCACGCTTTTGCTGAACTTCATCGTCATTCTGTTCGTCGGCCTGATGATCGAGGGCCCCCTGCGCGATCCGCTGGCCTTTGGCTGGCCCTCTTCGGTTCCCGTGGACAGTGATTTCAGGCTGCCCGACCTGATCAGGGGCACGCGGCTGCATGTGGGCTTGCTTCTTGCGATTGCTGCGGCCGGGATTGTCTGGCTGATCCTTGCGCGCACGGTATTCGGTGCGGAAACCCGAGCCGCTGGCCTGAATGCAACGGCGGCGGCTTTTGCCGGCGTCTCGCTGCCCAGAACCCTGATGGGCGTGGCGCTGCTTTCGGGCGCGCTCGCCGGGCTGGCAGGATCGGTCGAGGTTCTGGGTGTCACGGCCGGTGTGACCACCACCATGTCTCCGGGCTTTGGCTATGCAGGGATCGTTGTTGCGATGCTGGCCGCACTGCATCCCGCCGGCGTGATCGCAGCGGCCGTGTTCGTGGCCACCGTCTTTGTCGGCGCGGACGCCATGAGCCGCGCCACGGGTGTGCCCAGCTTCATCGCGGACGTGATCGTGGCCCTGTGCCTCTTGACGATGCTCGTGGCGCTCTTGTTCACAACTTACCGGGTGCGCAGATGACCGACGTTCTGGACCTTTTGCTGAATACAAGTCTTTGGGCAGCCGTGCTACGCATCGCCACGCCGCTTATCTTCGGTGTTCTGGGTGCGTTGCTGTGCGAACGCGCCGGTGTTCTGAACCTCGGGATCGAGGGGATCATGACCATGGGTGCCATGACCGGCTGGCTGACCGTCTACCTCGGAGGTGACCTGTGGACCGGGTTGATGGTCGCGGCCATATCCGGAGCGCTGATGGGGCTGTTGCATGCCATCCTGACCGTACCTTTGGGCCTGTCGCAGCATGTCTCGGGGTTGGGCATCACGCTGTTTGCCGCGTCCCTGTCCTATTATCTCTATCGCCTGATCGTCGAGGTTGGCAGCCTGCCGCCGACGATCGAACCGTTCCGCCCTCTCGATATCCCCATTCTGACGGATATCCCCGTTCTGGGGCCGATCCTGTTTTCCCAGACAATGCCCACCTATCTTGCGCTGCTGTCCGTTGCGGTGATGGCCTATGTGCTGGCGCGCACGCCGCTGGGTCTGGCCATTCGCATGACCGGTGAGAACCCGCATGCCGTCGAGGCTCAGGGTTTGAACCCGATCCGCATTCGCATCGGCGCAGTCATGGCGGGATCGGCGCTCATGGCAATCGGCGGCGCATTCCTGACAACGGCTGCCTTCAACAGCTTTTTCCCCGAGATGGTCCAGGGGCGTGGCTGGATCTGCATTGCGCTGGTCGTCTTTGCATCCTGGCGCCCCGGAAAAGCCCTGATCGGTGCCTTGCTTTTTGCCTTTTTCGACGCGTTCCAGTTGCGCCTGCAAACCTCGATCGAAGGTGTACCCTACCAACTGTTCCTGATGGCACCCTATGTGCTCTCGATTGCAGCGTTGATCCTTGTGGCGCGTCGCGCCGAAGTCCCCGAGGCACTGATGGCACCCTACCGCCGCGGCGAACGCTGAACGCAACTGTGTTCCTGCTGCAGCGCTTACGCCTGAGGGCGGCCCCTACGTATGCTGATCATTGCATGGTGCCTGCGAAATGCTAGGCTGGGGGGTGTCTGATACTGATCAAAGGATCGACCGTTGGCCGATACTCCGAAGATTACCGCATATGAACATTATGACATGCCTTCCTCTCTGCGCCCCGGCACCCAGCGGCGCGACTGGATGGACGATACTCGCGAAAAATTCGCCTATCGCTGCCTGCCGCTGACAATCGCAAACAGCCATGGCTGGGAGGTGATCGGGGACACGACCTTCCGTGCGGTCTGGAACGGCAAGCCCGAGCCCTCTGGTGTTCAGTTCGACATCAAGACGCAGGGCCAGATCATGCCCTCCAGCCATTTTGGCGACGGGATCATCACCTTCACCATGCCATATCTGTTCCGCACCGATGAGAACATCGGGCTTTGGGTCAGCGGCGCGCCCAATCAGGTCAAACACGGGATTCAACCCCTGACCGGGCTGGTCGAAACCGACTGGTCTCCGATGAACTTCACCATGAACTGGAAGATCACCCAGCCGCATGTGCCAGTCGCCTTCAAAGCCGGCGAGCCGGTCTGCTTTTTCTTTCCGTTGGATCGAACTTTGGTCGACCGCATCGAACCCGTGATCCGCCCTCTGTCGGACAATCCCGAACTGGCTGCAAAAAACGCCGAATGGTCCAAAAGCCGCGCCAATTTCCTGAAACAGATCAAGGTCGAGGGCTCTGCCGAAAGCCAGATGGGTTGGCAGAAAGACTATCACAAGGGCCGCTTCCCGCCCGAGGCCGACAAAGCCACCAACCACTATTCCAAGATCAAGGCCAAGGCCTTCAAGCGCCCCGAGTAAGACAGAGCTTCATCACGCTTGGGATGGAAACAACATATTGAGCCGTGCCGCCCAGTGATCGCCGGCGCGCCAGTGATCCAGATCACCATACTCGAGCGCGTCCCATCTGCGCTTTTGCACCGCCCCCCAGACCAGGGCGAGGTTGCACGAGATCGCCGGTGTCAGACCGTCTTGATGCCCGCGCAGGATCGGATGCAGTGTCGCCATACCTGTTCCCAGCATCAAGACAGCATCCGCGCCGCTGTCGGACAGACGTCGATAGGACGCCAGCACTGCCGGTCCGGACATGGCATAGATCGGATGAAACGCCCCCTCTTCCAGAGCCGGGCCGGATTTGGCCACAACCTCAAAGCCATGCGCTTCCCAATAGGGAGTGCTCGCCCGGTTCAGATCTTCGGGATAGGGCGACAGAACTGCGATCTTGCGCGCGTTCAGCGCCCGCAAAGCCGCCACGGTGGCCAATGCTGCGGTCAGGAAAGGCACACCGCGTGCCGCTTCGACCTCGGCCACGATCCGCGCCTCTTCCTCGGCCCCGATCAGATAGGACGCCCCGGTACAGGCCGCCGCGATCACATCGACAGGCGCATTGGCGAATTGCTCGGTCGTTGAGCCGAACCGCGTGGTGTAGTCAACCAGCCGCTCGGGGATCGTGCCCATCTCCGAGACAAGCCGCGCATTCAGCATTGACCAGCCGGGCGGCATCAGCGCCCAGAACTCGGGCTCGACCGTGGTGTTGGCCTGCGGCGTCAGCACCCCCATGACGCCGCGCGCGCCGTATTCCAGAGGGCCGCTCACAGCCAGCCCAAGACGCCGGGAAGCCAGAGGCTGAGCGCGGGAAACAGGATAAGAACAATCAGCCGCGCCAGATCAGCGAACACAAACGGGATCACACCACGAAAGATCGTGGACAACGGCAGATCGCGTGCCATGCCATGTAACACAAAGACGTTGATCCCGATGGGCGGGGTGATCATGCCCAGTTCGATCACCACGATCATCACCACGCCCCACCAGATCGGATCATAGCCCAGTCCGATCACCAGCGGATAGACAAAGGGCAGCGTCAGAACCATGGCAGCAATCGTGTCGAACAAGGCACCAAGGATCAGGTAGAAGATCATCAGCATCACGATCACCATCAATGGCGACAGACCCAGGCTTTCGATCCAGTCGACCGTGGCGGAAGGCAAGCCGGACAGCGTGGCGAAATAGGAAAACACCGATGCACCGATGATGATCACAAAGATCAGACCGGTGTTTGACGCCGTATCACCCAGCGCTGACAGGAACTTGACCTTGGTCAGCCGTTTGCGGAAAATCGCAAGAAGCAGGGCAACGGACGCCCCGACCGAGGCGGCTTCGCTTACCGTAAAGATGCCCGAGTAAATGCCACCCGACACGATCACCGCCAGCAGGATCACCGCCCAGCTTTGATAGCTGGCCTTCCTGCGTTCTGCCCAGGCGATCCGGTCGCCCAGCGGGGCAAGATCGGGGTTGCGCTTGACCACCCATGCAATGGCGACAAAGTAAAACACCACCGCCATGATCCCCGGAACAACAGCCGCGAGAAACAACGCGATGATCGAGTTTTCCGTCAGGATCGCGTAAAGGATCATCACCACGGACGGCGGCACGATCATGCCCAGCGTCCCGCCCGCCGCGATGGATCCCGCCGCCAGAGACTTGGCATATCCGCGCTCCAGCATCTGCGGCAACGCGATGCGCGCCATGGTGGCCGCAGTGGCCACGGAGGATCCGCAAATCGCGCCAAATCCGGCACAGGCACCGATCGTGGCAAAGATCAGCCCGCCGCGCCTGTGCCCGATAAAGACATAGGCCAGACGATAAAGCTCATCCGATAGACCGCCCAGATGTGCCAGATTGCCCATCAGCAGAAACATTGCGATCACAGCCAATCCCTCGGCAGCCATGGCCGAAGACGGTTCGGTTGCCAGCAGGGTCAGCGCCGGGCCGAACCCGATGATCAGCCCGGTGCCGATCACGCCGATCACGCCCATCGCGATGCCCACGGGCACCTGCGCGATGATCAGCACGAACATCGCTCCAAGGCCCAACAGGCCAGTTGTCATTGGATCGCTGAACATCGGGTTATGCGACCTCGCCTTCGTGGCGCAGATTGTCATGCGCGGGGGGCGTGCCGGTGATCAGCGCCTTGCCCCAGGCAAGTGTCACATAGACCTGCACCGGCAGGCACAGCGCCATGATCGCCGTGGTTCCCCACCACCATGGCGCAAGAGGAACGTCGATGGTGCGCGTCGTGCGCCCGGCACTGGCGTATTTTGCGGTCAGTTCAAAGAATTGCCAGACAAGGATCGCAAAGAAAACCAGCGTGACCAGGGCTGCAAGAAACTCGAAGAACGCGTTCACGCGTGCTCCGCCCAGCTTGCCCATCACACGCACGGTGACATTGGTCTGACGCAACAATCCAGCCGGAAAACACGAGGCGATGACCAGCGGGAAAATCACCTCGCCATAGTCGGAAAATCCAGAAATGCGCGGCGCATTGAGGTAACGCGCCGTACCATCGTAAAAGATCAGCAGCGCCATCACCACCAGACCGCAAAACCCCACAAGGGCCACGCTCTGGGTTATCCGGTCAAGCCGGAGAGCGACGGCGCTGCCGGTCATCAGCTCTGTCCCCGCATATCTGCCAGCAGTTTGACGGCGGCATCGTAGACCGCCTGTCCGTTCGGCGTTTGCGCGATCCACGCCTCATGCACGGCTTTGGCTTGCTCGACATACTTGGCCATGGCGGCCTCATCCGGTGTGACGATCTCGATACGTCCTTCGGCGATCACACCCTCGCGGATGGTATTGCCGATATCGGTATAGGCTCCACCGCCCATCTCGGCCATTGCCATGCCACCGTGTTTCATGATCGAGGCCTGCGCCTCGGGTGACAGCGAGCTCCACTTGTCCTCGTTCATCAGCAGAAGGAAGGGGATCGCTCCGGCCGGCACGATATAGGCCTGATCGACCAGAGGCAGGGATTTGAACGTCTGCATGCCCGTCCAGCCCTGAATGGCTCCATCCACTGTGCCGCGGTTCAAACCTTCGTTCATCTCGGCCGAACTCAGGGTCTGAGGTGCAGCGCCCAACGCCTCGAGCCAGGACGCATGAATGCCCCCGACCGAGCGGATCTTCATGTTGGCCAGATCGTCCAGAGAGCTGATCTTTTTCTTCATGAACATCGCATTGGGTTCAGCCGCGAAAAAGCCGATTACATGCACGCCATCGAACCCGGTGAGCAGACCCATCTCATGCATCTGCCAGCCCACGACACTGGCTTCTTCAGCTGTGCGGAACAGGAACGGCAATTCGAAAACGCCCATCTCGGGGAATTGCCCGGCTGTATAGCCCGGCAGAACCCAGGTCACATCCGCAACACCATTCTGAACCAGTTCGAACTGTTTGAACGGGCTTTTGCCCAGCGTGCCGCCCCAAAAGCCCTGCAGGGTCACGTCATCGGTTTCGGCCGCCACCGCCTCCATCCACGGCTTGATGACTTTGCTCACGCCGACACTTTGTTCCGGTACAAAGGTACCAACCTTGACCAGCTCTTGCGCCAGAACCGGCAAGGCGGTGAGTGTTGTCAGTGCAGCGCCCGCCAGCGCCATTTTCCAGTGTTTCATGATAACCTCCTTGTTGGATTGTCCCTGTTTAGGTTTGCGCCCCGAGTTTTCTCAGTGGCTGTGGATTGATCGGTATCGTGACCGTGCGCTCTTCGGTGTAGAACGCCTCGCAGGATGCACCGCCCTCGCGCCCCACACCCGAAGTCTTGAACCCTCCGAAGGGGGCGCGCAGTTCGCGCATCATGGGCGTGTTGACCCAGACCACGCCCGAGCGCATCTGCTCGCTCATGCGCATCACCGTTGGCAGATGATCGGACCAGATGTATGAGACCAGCCCAAAGCGCGTGTCATTGGCAATCGCTGCGGCCTCGTCCTCGCCGTCAAAGGGCAGGAAGGTGGCAAAGGGCCCAAAGATCTCATCCTGCGCCACGCGCGCCGCATTGGAGGGCACTGTCACCGCAGTCGGGTTCACGAAATATCCCGCCCCCAGATCCTCGCGCCGCGTTCCGCCGGTCAAGACCGTGCCGCCATCTCCCTTGGCGATGTCAACGAAACTCAGCACCCGGTCGCGATGGGCCGCCGAGGCCAGCGGCCCGATATCGGTGTCCTGAGACAAGGGATCCCCGACGCGCACGCGCCCGGCGCGTTCCACAAAGCGCCCCACGAAATCATCAAAGATCGACCGCTCGACCAGAATGCGCGAGCCGGCCAGGCATTGCTGACCGTTGTTGGAAAAGATGCCCATCAGCGCACCGTCCAGAGCCCGCTCCATATCCGCCGAGGCAAAGATGATATTGGCCGATTTCCCCCCCAGCTCCAGCGTGCAGGGGACCAGGTTGCGGCCTGCCGCCGACATGATGGCGCGACCTGTCTCGGTTCCGCCGGTAAAGCTGACCAGATCAATGCCCGGATGATCAACCAGCGCCGCCCCGGTGACAGGTCCGCGCCCGTTCACAAGGTTCAGCACGCCCTCGGGCAGCACCTCTTGCAAAAGCTCGACAAGCCGCGCCAGCGCCAGTGGCGTCTGTTCGGAAGGCTTGAGCACAACCGTGTTTCCAAAGGCCAGAGCGGCGGCGATCTTCATGGTCGCCAGCGCCACCGGCGCATTCCATGGCGCGATCAGCGCCGCGACCCCGACCGGAACGCGCGACACGGTCGTCATGTAACCCGGCGTCTGATCATAGCGCTGGCCCGACGTCTGGCTGATGTATTCGGCAAAAAACCGAAAGTTATAGGCCGCGCGCAGCATGTGGCGCTCGCGCAATTCGCGCAGCACCAGACCTGTGGCCGCGCATTCCAGCCGCGCCAGTTCGTCAACATGATCCAGGATGGTCTGACGACAGCGTTCAAGTGCTTCTTGTCGCTGCGGCAGGGTCAAACCGGGCCAGGGCCCACGATCAAAGGCCCGGCGCGCAGCGCTGACGGCCCCGTCCACCGCCTGCGCATCATCCTCGATCAATGTCGAGACCTGCGCCCCTGTCGCGGGGTAGAACACCGGGAGTTCCAGACCACCGCCCGAAGTCGCCCGATCACCGGCCCAGCCGGTCACGCGCGCAGGTGGCGCAATTGGCAGATCAAAGCTCATGGCATGAAGGCTCCCCCATTCACATGCAGCGTCTGGCCGGTGACATAGCTGGCCTGATCGGACAGCAAGAACAGCACCGGTCCCGTCACATCGCCCGGCAACGCCACACGTTTCAGCGGAATGGCCGCCGCATAGGCTTCGATGTCCAACCGCACGGGCGCATCCTCATCCGAACGCCCCGTGCCACCGCGCAAAAAAGCCGTATCCACCGCCGAAGGGGCCACGCAGTTCACCCGGATGTCCGGTGCCAGTTCCAGCGCCATCTGCCGCGTCATGGCCGCGATCCCGGCCTTGGCAATCGCGTAAGGCCCATAGCCCGAGCGCGCGAGATGCCCCAGACCCGAGCCGATCTGTACGATGGCACCGCCGGGGGTGATGATGGGCGCAAAGGCTTTGGCGGCGAAGAACGCGGCATTCAGATTACCGCTCAGCACCTCGGTCCATTCCGCCACGGAGCGTTCGAGCAGGGGCTCATTGCCGCTGACAAAGCCGCACAGGTTGACGAAGCCCGCGACCGGGGTGCCCAGTTCCGACACCGCGCGCGCCATGTCCTGCGGGTCGCTGGCGTCGACGGCATGCATCTCGATGCCCTCCATCGGATGCGCCGCGATCGAGCGGGGCAGATCAAACACGACGGGAGTCCAGCCCGCGGCCTGCGCATCGATCACCAACTGTCGGCCAATGCCGCCGCAGCCTCCCAGTAGGGCCAGTCGTTTCGTCATCACAATCCCTCTGCCCGGCGCAAACCTTCGATCATCGACGAGCGCAGCAGGAAACTGCGCGCCAGACCGGGATCACCCGCAATCCGCTTCAAATCATCCAGATGTGCCTGACGCGCCACCGGATCGGTGGCATTCATGCGTGCCCGGTTCGCATCGGCCTGACCCACAATGTCATCGCGTGCAATCGGGCGGCGCTTGCGCTCATAGGCGTCCAGCACGTCATCACCGGCCCCCCCGGCCACTTCGATCAACAGATCAGCCAGCGCCCAGGCGTCATGCACCCCGCCGTTCATCCCCATCCCACCCTTCGGGCTGTTGAGATGCGCGGCATCGCCGGCCAGAAACATGCGGCCCTGCCGATAGCGCGACGCGACCCGGCGATGGATGCGGTAAATGCGTTTCTCCACGATATCCATGTCCCGTGCCGCGGGCAGAATATCCACGGTCTGCGCGCGGATCGAGGCATCTTCCAGTGCCTCCTCCGGCGTCTGATCGCCCATGGGATGAAGCGACACGCGCCACAGATCCGGCAAGCGCAGCAACGAATAGGTGCCACCCGGTTTCCAGATGTAATTCACGCCAGACAGCCCGCTGAGATGATCTTCAAACGGGAAATGCGTGGTCACCAGAATGGTGTTTTCGGGATAGGTTCCGCCCTCCCATTGCGCGCCAATTGCCTCGCGTACGACAGACCGCGCGCCATCACACCCCACCACGACGCTGGCGCGCATGGTTTCGGAGCCGGACTTGGATCCCGCGGTCACGGAGACACCATTGCCGTCTTGTTCCACCGCCGTGACCGGGCTGGCAAAGCGGACCGTGCCTTCGGGCAGGCGAGCCAAAAGTGCCCGGCTCAACTCGGCCTGACGACATTGCAGGCGATAGGGATGCGCGGTGTCATCGGCCAGAACCGACAGATCAAACTCGGCCCGGTCCTCGGTGCTGTGCATCCGGATCTGCCAGGTCGGCGTGATCCGCCCCTTGGCAATCAGCGCATCCGTGATGCCATCTTCATCAAACATGTCCAGCGTCGGAGGATGAAAGGTCGACGCCCGCAACTGATCGGTGATCTCGGCTTCTGCCTCAAAGACCTGCACCGGCACCCCGGCCTGAGCCAGACGCCACGCCAGCGTCAACCCGACAGGCCCCGCACCGACAATCACAACCGGATCGGTTGACAGATCCACCTTGTTCCAGCCCTCTGTAAACACATGCTCTGGTTAAAAATGATATATAGATATAACATTAATGCAATAGGCCTGACTCAGACCTGCAGGACACGAGAATTAACGCATGACATCAAAAGGCTACAGCAAGGACGCCGACGAACAAACCACCGTGCTGAACGCGGCTGACGGGGTGCCTCTCTACCAGCAGATCTTTGTGATTCTGCACAACAAGATCCAGTCCGGAGAACTTGCACCCGGCGATCCTGTTGCCAGTGAACAGGAGCTCTGTGCCGATTTTTCTGTCTCTCGCATCACCGCCCGGCGGGCGCTGAATGAACTGGCGGACCGCGGTCTGGTCGAACGTCAGCGCGGACGCGGCACTCGCGTGGCGGGATCTCCGGCCCAACCCGTACGCGCCTCGATCGACGGGCTGCTTGAAAACGTCAGCCATATTGGGCGCACCACAACCGTACAGGTGCTGCGCAATGGCCTTGTGCCGGCAGGAGGCGAAGCCGGGACCGCCCTCGACCTCGCGCCAGAAACCCCCGTTTTGCGCGCAGTGCGCGTGCGCCGCTTGGGAGGTGCAGCGATGTCCTATCTGATCACCTCGGTGCCTGAAGACATCGTTGCACGCATCAGCGGTCAGGACATGTCTGAAACGCCGTTGTTGCTCTTGTTGGAACAGGCCGGCGTGGCCGTGGCGACTGCGCGTCAGACCATCACGGCAACAGTGGCCGATGCGCAGGTCTCGGCGGCGCTGGATGTTCCCGCCGGATCCCCCCTGATCGAAGTGCGCCGCATCGTCTTTGACGCCACCGGACGCGCGGTCGAATACATCAAGATCCTCTATCGCCCCGAACTCTATCAGTTCGAAATGATGATGCACCGACGCAGCGGAGCAAACGGTCGCGTCTGGCATGCGCAGGACGCCGTCACCCTGGAAGGGCCGGACACGGTACAATAGGCCTCAGGGCGACAGCCATTGCCCGGACCAGCCGTTTGCGGCTTCAAAAACCGCGCGGCGATGCTGCGTACCCAGTTCCAGCAGATCGATCCGGGCAATCGCGCAGACCAGCACGGCGAAATCCTCTGGCCGACCAAGCACCGTGTATTCAAACGGGGCTGCAATCGGCGCGCCCACCGCCGGGCTTTTGCCATAGGCCTGCCGCGATCCCTCCGGTACCCGGGCCCACCTGTCGGCGACAGCATCACCCGTCAGCACATGGACCTGCACATAAAGCCGGATCTGCAAGTCGACCTTGGGATCCCAGACATGCAACTGCGCGCGCGGATTGTGTCGCACCGCAGCCAGTTTTGCCGAGGATGGATCGGTATGCACCTCGGCCCAACCCTCCGCCCGGTTTGCCGCGCGCAAAACCACCGTGCGCGCCTCGGGCCAGCCCTCGGGCGAAACAGTGGCCAGCACCGGATGGCGCGCGCCAGCCCGTCGATCCGCCACACCACGCGACAGCCTTTGCCAGCCGTGATCCAGAAAGGCCCGCAGATCGCCTGCCTCATTCATATCCCGTCATCTCCAGATATCCCCGCCCCTCATGGCTGCCCTTGATGGTCACCGGCCCTTCCCAATAGGGCAAGGACACGGCCATCCAAGCCTGAGGAAACGCAGCCTCGACCGTTACATCCACCCCCTTGTCAGGCAATTTCACCTGCCAGCGGGTCGGCACGCTGCGCCCGGCCACCTCGGTCTGTGTCAAAGGCTCTGCACGAAAGGCCCCGTCGGGAAAAGCCGTGGCGGTGCCATCCGGCGCGATCCATGTGGCCGAGGAAAAAAACGTGCCATCGGTTTGGCGCAACAGAAAACCCATCATCTTATCGCCACTGTCAAAGGACAGCGAGAACCAGTCCCACCCCGATTGATTGTCCGACAAAGGTTGCGAGGACCACTCTCGATCCAGCCATGCCGACCCGGTCACCGGCACGTCCTTGTCACCCAGACTGAGAACGCCGCTGACTTCAAAGAACGGTTGCGAATAATAATAGCTTGCCTGCCCCTCAGCCGATTTCACGGAAAAACCGCCAGCGCCGTGAAACACCAGCGGTCCCTGCGCCTTCAGATCCAGATCATAACGAAACTCCGGCCCCGAGGCGCTCAGGCGCATGGTGTCGAAATCCGGCCCCGCCATCTCCCAGTCATCAATACAGGCGCGAAACGGTGCGACCTCGACACCTGCCTGTCCGATCCCGCCCCGTGCCAGACGCTCGGCAACATAATGGGCATTGGGGGTGGTCACGGCCGCATGGGCGAACCAGATCTGCGGATCCTCCCATCCTTGCCGCGTCTCCGGTGCCAGCGCCGAGCGGAACAGCGTCCATTGCACACCGTAAAGCGCGCCATCCGGCCCGCTCAGATTTGCCGTGAGATACCACCATTCAATGCGATACTCCGGATGCGCGCCGTGATCGGCCGGAAACTCGAACTGCGGATCAGGCTGCGGGATGGCAAAACCCTCGGCATCGCTGCCAAGCCCGGCAAAGCCCTGCGTGATGCCCTGCACAGGCATCAGCATCAGTATCAGCAAGATAAATGCGAAAGGTCTAACGCTCATTGGCAAACACCTTCAGCAAATCCCCCGGTGGCGTATGCGCGAGCCGGATCGCGGGCCACAACGCCGCCAACGCCGCCGCACCCAGCGCGAACACTCCCAACCGGGCATAATCCAGCGGAAACAGGAACATCGGCAGTTTCCAACCAAACGCCTCTACATTCACGATGGCCAGCAACACCCAGGCCAGAGCCAGCCCCAATGGCATGGCCAGAACCGTGGTGAAAACCGCCAGAACCGTCGCACGGAGCAACTCGAGCCGACCCAGCCGCGCCCGCGTCACGCCCAGCGCCCAGACCGGAGCCAGTTGCGGCACCCGGATCGCCGCCAGCGTGAGCAGGCTCATCAGAATGGCAAAACCCGCCACCGCCAGCGTCAGGATGTTCAGCGCGCCGGTCACCGTAAAGGTGCGCTCGAACACCTCGATCGAAAACGCCTTGATCTGCGCCTGATTGATGATGCTGCCCTCTTGCATCCCATACTCGTCTATCAGCGCCCGCCTGAGCGCGTCCGGATCATCGCTGCGCAGGCCAAACCGTGTCGCCATGCGCTCGGGGAACAGGTCGGCATACACCGCCTCTGACACCACGGCCTGCCCGATCGGATTGCCATAATCAGCCACGATCCCGACCACCGGCAAGACCAGATCCGGCCCCACCGCCAACTGATCCCCGATCCAGAGCCCACCGCGCCGGGCAAGCTGTTCGTTGATGATCACCGCCTCACCCGCGCCGACCATGTCCCAGACAGGCTCCTGGCTTGCCAGGAACCGCCAGTTTTCACGATAGGTGGGCCCGACCCGCGCCCCGAACAAATCCGCAGGCAGGCCCGCCAGCCGCGTCTCGACGGACTGTACCGGCAGCACTTCGCGTGCGCGGGTGGCCAGAAAGGCCTCCAGAACCGGGCTTTCTTCAGCACGTTCGACCGTGACAAACAACTCAGGGGCCAGCCTCTGATCCAGAAACCCGATAAAGGTCAGCCGGAAACTCGACACCATGGTCGACACGCCAACATTGGCCGCAATCGCCAGCAACAAGGCCATCAGCGCAAGGCTCATGCCCGGGAGTTGCTGGCGCGTATCGGCCCAGAACCATTGCCAGACCACATGGCGCGCACGCCCCTCGGCCAGAGACAAAGCCCAGCGCAGCACCAAAGGCAGCGCCAGCGCGGCACCGGTCAACAAGCAGGCCAAGAGCGCGAACCCGCCAGCCAGACCATTGCCCCACAGCGCAAACGCGCCAGCCCCCGAAAGAAGCGCGCCTGCAACAGCGCCCAGCCGCAGAGCGCCCGACCCCGAGGCCATCACCCAGGCACGCGGCCGCGCGCTGGCCAGAAGCGGCATGCGCGAGATCTGCCAAAGAGCACTGGCCGACGCAACAGCCGTGCCGATCAGCGCAATCGCATAGCCCGAGGCCCACCACGACGGCCGCAACCGGATCGAACCCGCCACATCCGCACCGTAAAGGCCGCGCAGGGTTGCCGCCACATCCGGCAACAACAGAGCGGCAATCAGATAGCCAAGGATCACCCCAACCGTACCTGCCACCAGCGCCAGAACCAGCAACTCAGCCACCATCAGCCAGACCAGATGGCGCAACGGCATGCCCAGCGCGCGCAGGGTGCGCACCATGCCCCGACGCTGCTCGAACGCCAGACCAATCGCGCCGTGCACGATGAAAATCCCAACGGCAAAACTGAGAAAGGCAAAGGCCGTCAGGTTGAGATGAAAGCTGTCGGTCAAGCGGCTGACATCGCTCACTGCTTGCGCTGCGCGCCGCGTCAGATCCGGGGCAAGCACATCAAGCGGGCGCAAGCCCATGGGCTGACGATCGGACAGGATCATCCGCGTCAAGAGCTCGGGCCGATCCAGCAAACGCTGCGCCGTGCCGATATCTGTGATCGCCAGACCCGGCGCGATGCCCGGATCAATGCGCACGGCCATCTCGACCGCCCCCTCCAGTCGCGCAGCGGTTTCGCCATCCGCAAACAGGATGCCGTCCGACAGAAAAGTGGGCAGATCGCCGCCGCTGTCCATTCTCACCGGCGACAAGCCCCCCGGCGTCGTCAGAGGGTCCAGCCCAAGCACCCGCACGCTGCCCCCGTCCAAAAGCACACGCCCCTCCAGAACCGGCGAGACCTGCCAGCCCGCGCGGCGCAGATCAATGTAGCGCGCCTGCGGGATCGTCTCGCCCACGCGGGGCACCAGATGGTCAAACCGCCCCTCGCCAAGTGTTTCGGCAGCCGCGTCATAGCTGGCGCGCGCCTCGGCATTTATCGCCTGAACGCCCGACCACAGAGCAGTGGCCAGCGCCAGACCGGCAATCAGCGTGAACAGCTGCAAGGGATTGCGCCGCCAATGCGACCAGAGCGCGGACAGACCCGCGCCCGTCATGCCAGCTGACCCTGGCTCAGATGCACCACACGCCCCATCCGCGCGGCCACGCTAGCCGAATGCGTCACAACCATCAGGGCCGCACCGGTCTGTGCCACCAGCCCAAGCATCTGATCCAGCACCTCCGAGGCGGTGGCCTCATCCAGATTCCCGGTCGGCTCGTCCGCCAGCACCAACCGGGGCCGCGCCATCAGCGTACGCGCAATGGCAGCCCTTTGCTGCTGACCGCCCGAAAGTGCCTCGGGGTATTTGTGCAGATGTTCCGCCAGACCCAAGGCACCGGCCAGATCTGAAACCCGCGTCGGATCATTGACCCCAGCAAGACGCGCCTGAAATGCGATGTTGGCCGCGACATCCAGCGAGGGGATCAGGTTGAACTGCTGAAAGATCACGCCAACCTCGCGCCGGCGCAGATCGGCCCGGCCCTGGTCGTCCAGCCCGGTGATATCGCGCCCGTCCAGACGGATATGCCCGCTGTCTGCACTGTCCAGACCGCCCACCAGATGCAGCAAAGTGCTTTTGCCCGATCCGGATTCCCCGGTCAGCGCCAGCGTCTCTCCTGCATCCAGTTGCAGATCGACCCCGCGCAGGACCGGCACAGGGCCATCGGCCCCATCATAGGATTTCATCAGGTTTTCGATCTGCAACAGCATGGCGTGTCAGCTATCACAATCCGGCAAAAGGGAAAGGGACATGCGGCAATCCGGCAGGACCCTTCAGAGCGGAATGACCTCGCCCGCGCCCACATGCGGTGTGCCAAGCGCCGCATGAAACGCCGCCATGTATTCGAACTCGACACAATGCATGGGCAACAGCAACTCGGGTGCCATGCGGCGAAAATAGTCGATCGTGGCTTCGATCGGCGGATCCTCGGCAGCCATCAGGTGAAAGCCGCCGATCACGGCGCGCAGCGGCAGGCCCGTGACGGCCATGGCATGCTCGCAGATGTTGCAGATGTTGCAGATTCCCGCATGCGCGCATCCGCTGACAATCACGACACCCGTCGGGATCTCGAAGGCAAGGGCGGTGTCATCAGGCATCGGATCGTCGAAAAACGCGCCCCTCTCGAACGGGGTTACCCGCGGGATTTCGCCCAGAAACCACGCGCCAGGCATCATCTGTGTCGCTGTCGTTTCGGTCTGGATGTCGAAATCATCAGACAGAACCTGATGAATGCGCGCGTAATCGGCGTGTATGGTCTTGTCGTCGGTGTCCAGAACAGCGGTCAGGATACGCGGGTGCAGGATCAGCCGTTTCCTGTCGGTGACCTGATGATGCAACAAGCCTCGCGTGTGATCACGGTGAAAATGCGACAGCGCGATCATGTTGACCGTGTCGAGATCAATTTCCGCAATCGCGGCATTGCGCTGCCATATATCCGAGAACCCGGTATCGAACAGGATCGTCTGATCGCCATAACCGATCAGCGCGGAAAAGCCCCATTCGGCCTGCCACACCATCCCCGTCGCGAGGTTTTCGCACAGAATACGGATCTCCATACGGGCAGCCTGGCGCGCTTTCCAGCCTGTGCCCAGCGCTCAACTCACGCGGCGGCCATGACACCAGACCGAACGCACCACTGGCATCTGACCGATGCGCGCCACGCGCACCAGATCGGCATACATCCCTTCGGCGATCCGACCCCGATCCGTCAGCCTTGTTGCCTGCGCAGGGGCGGCCGTAACCGTCGCCAGGCCACGCGGTAAATCCCCCCAGAGATCCGCCAGCAGAAATGCCCCGGTCAGCAAGGCCGATGGCACATAGTCAGAGGACAGAATGTCCAGCAACCCGGCCTCGGCCAGTTCATGCGCGGCCACATTGCCCGAATGCGACCCGCCCCGGATCAGATTGGGCGCGCCCATCATAACCGCAATACCGTGATCCTGACAGGCTACAGCGGCTTCCTGCGTAGTCGGGAATTCCGCCAGGCGGATCCCATGGGACGCAGACACATCCACCTGCCCGCGCGTGGTATCATCATGGCTTGCCAGGATCGCTCCGAGCCGCGCGGCCTCGGTCACGGCGACCGCCTCGTGGCGCTCTCCATGCTGATCGCGCAGGGTCTTGAGGTTCTCCACATGGGCTTCGAACTCGGCGTCGGTCAGGTTGTTCTTGCCCTGCACATAAAGCTTCAGCTTGGAGAGATCGCGAAACTGCCGTTGCCCCGGCGTGTGATCCATCAGGCTGACCAGACCAACGCGGTCCTCGGCCGTGAACTCGGCCAGTTCCTCTTCCAGAGTTTCCGAGCACAGCTCGGCACGCAGATGCAGGTAATGTGAAATCTTCAACGCCCCGCTCTTGCGCATCTCCATCAACTCGGAGGCCAGAGGGCGCGCATATTTCAGATAGCGCCCCTTGCCCGATGGGATCGATCCGACCCGCATCGCGTCAAACACCGTGGTGATCCCCACGCTGGCCAATTCCCCGTCATGGGCCAGAATGGCCGGCCCATGGGGCCAGTCCACGCGCGGGCGCGGCTGGATGTGACGCTCAAGATTGTCGGTATGCAGCTCGATCAGACCAGGGATGAGCAGATCACCCTCCATATCCAACGCGCCGGGTGCCTGCGTAGGCCCGTCGGATATCTCGACAATCCGTCCATCGCGCATGACAAGCGTGCCAAAGCGCAGTTCGTCCTCCAGAACCAGCCTGGCATTTGTAATCAGGGTGTCTTGCACGTCGGGTCACCTTTCAAAGGGTCAACTGTTTCAGACCTGCTCGGGATCAAGCGCGGCGAGGCAAGCGGCCACGCTCTGCTCAAGTGAGCCGGAGTTGTCGATATGGGTTACACTCAAGGACGCCGACAGTGGCGGTGCCACGCGGGCGATACGCGCGGCGATATCATCAGGTGTTTCGCGCCCGCGCCGGGCCAGCCGCATGGCACGAATGTCATCGCTGGCGGTGATGTTGAACACGTGCAGGCCCCCAAAAGCCACCGCCGCCACCGGCAAAACCGAGCGAGACAGGTTGACCATCGCGTCCCGCCCTTCAGCAAGCCGCGCGTGCAGCGAGGACGGGATGCCATAGCGCAGACCATGCGCCTGCCAGTGCAGCGCGAATGCGCCCTCCTTCAGACGTGCCGCGAACTCGGCCTCGCTGACGCTTTCAAACGGTTCGCCCTCGGGATCGCTGGGCCGCGTGATCACCCGCTGCACCCGGTAGATGTCAGGGCGCGCCTGGGCCAGCGCGGCCATGACAGTGTCCTTGCCCGCCCCTGACGGACCAACCACCGCAATCAGGCGTCCCCATCTCATGCCGCCATCCCCGGAGTAAAACGGGTTACATCGATTTCTCGGTCAGCCACCCGGTCGCGCGCGGCCTCGTCATGAAAAATCCCAACAATGGCCGTCCCGCGGGCCTTGGCTTCTTCGATCAGGCCCAGCACAGTTTCACGGTTGGTCGCATCAAGACTCGCCGTCGGTTCATCCAGAAGCATTGCCGGATAGGGATGCGCAAAGCCCCGGGCAATGTTGACGCGCTGCTGCTCTCCGCCCGAAAAGGTCGTCGGTGACAGCGCCCAGAGCGTGCGCGGAATACGCAATCGCTCCAGCAGATCACGCGCACGCGCCAGCGCCACTTGGCGCTCGATCGCCACCGCCAGCAGCGGTTCGGCCACCACCTCAAGGGTCGGCACGCGGGGCACCACGCGCAGAAACTGGCTGACATAACCCAGCCTGTCGCGGCGCAACGCCAGAACATCGCGCGGTTCCGCCCCCACCAACTCAACCCCGGCGATTTTGACCGACCCGGAATCGGCCAGGTAGTTTCCATAAATCATCCGCATGAGCGTAGATTTCCCCGCCCCCGACTGACCGGTCAGCGCGACACATTCGCCCGCGGCCACATCGAAACTTGCCCCCGCCATCACCTGAATTCGTGCACCGCCCTGATTGTGCAGGGTAAAGCTCTTGGAGAGGTTCTCGATCTGGATCATCATATTTAATCCCTTGTGAGTAAACGCTGGCTTCGACGAAGCCTCAGACATGCAGAACCGAAGACACCAGCAGTTGCGAATAGGCATGCTGCGGATCATCCAGAACCTGATCCGTCAGACCGGCCTCGACGACGTGGCCACCCTTCATCACCATGATGCGATGGGCCAGCAACCGCACCACGGCAAGATCATGTGTCACGATGATCGCCGACAATCCCATCTCGCGCACCAGCCCGCGCAACAGATCCAGCAATCGCGCCTGCACGCTCACATCCAGACCACCCGTGGGTTCATCCATGAACACCAATCGCGGCCCTGTCACCAGATTGCGCGCGATCTGCAACCGCTGTTGCATCCCCCCCGAGAAGGACGATGGGCGATCATCCACCCGGTCCTGGCTGATCTCGACCCGGCCCAGCCAGTCTGTCGCGCTTTCGCGGATCTCGCCATAGTGACGCGCACCCACCGCCATCAGCCGTTCGCCGACATTGCCCCCGGCGCTGACGGACATGCGCAGACCATCGCGCGGGTTCTGATGCACAAAGGCCCAATCCGTGCGGCCGAGCATCCTGCGTTCCGGCTCGCTTAACGTCAGCGTGTCGCGCAGACCCTGCCCGCGCATGTCATAGAGCACCTGTCCGCTATCGGGGGCCAGATGTCCGGCCAGACAACTCAGCAAGGTCGACTTGCCCGACCCACTCTCGCCGACGATGCCCATCACCTCTCCGGGATAGAGATCAAAGCCGATATCGCTGCAACCGATTCGGCCGCCGTAGGTTTTGGTGATCTCGCGGACCGACAGTAACGGGGTCATGCCGCCTCTCCCTTTGTGCGGGTTGCGCAATAATCGGTATCAGAACAGACAAACATCCGCCCGCCTGCATCATCCACGATCACCTCATCAAGATAGCTGTCGATCGCACCGCACAATGCACAGGGATGATCGGGTTTGGAGGCCTCGAACGGATGATCCTCGAAATCAAGGCTGACCACCCGCGTATGGGGTGGAATGGCATAGATGCGCTGCTCGCGCCCCGCGCCAAACAGCTGGATCGCCGCCATCTCCATCTTGGGATTGTCGAATTTCGGGATGGGCGAGGGATCCATGACATACCGTCCCTCGACCTTGACCGGATAGGCATAAGCGGTGGCAATCGCCCCGTGCCGTGCGATATCTTCATAGAGTTTCACATGCATCAGCCCGTATTCTTCCAGCGCATGCATCTTGCGCGTTTCGGTCTCACGTGGTTCGAGAAACCGCAAAGGCTCGGGGATGGGCACCTGATAGACAAGGATCTGATCCTCTCTCAGAGGCTCTTCAGGGATGCGGTGGCGGGTCTGGATGACTGAGGCCTCACCCGTCCGTTCCGTCGTGGCAACCCCGGCGGTGTTCTGAAAGAACTTGCGGATCGACACCGCGTTGGTGGTGTCATCCGCGCCCTGATCAATCACCTTGAGGGTATCGTCCGGCGTGAGGCAAGCAGCCGTCACCTGCACGCCACCCGTACCCCAGCCATAGGGCATGGGCATCTCGCGGCTGGCGAAGGGCACCTGATAGCCCGGGATCGCGATTCCCTTGAGGATCGCGCGGCGGATCATGCGTTTTGTCTGCTCATCGAGATAGGCAAAATTATAGTCGGAGTGCGTCATGATCCCATCTCCAGCGTCGCGCCATGCGCTGTGTTGCTTGGGGCAGCCCCAAGAAGAACCTGTTCCAAGCCGCTCATTCCGCGGCCTCCTGATGCGCTGCCCGCGCCTCAGTGCGAAGTTTGCGGATCAGCTCCAGCTCGGATTGGAAATCCACGTAATGGGGCAGTTTGATATGTTCCAGAAACCCGGTTGCTTGAATGTTGTCGGCGTGGCTCAGCACGAATTCCTCGTCCTGCGCCGGAGCGCCCACATTGTCCTCGCCCAGTTCTTCCCAGCGCAGGGCCCGATCCACCAGCGCCATCGAGATCGCCTTGCGTTCGGAATGCCCAAAGACCAGCCCATAGCCGCGCGTGAATTGCGCAGGCTCGGTCTTGGAGCCGGTGAACTGGTTGACGGTCTCGCATTCGGTCAGCAGGATCTCTCCGATTTCGATCGAGAAGCCCAACTCGGCAATCTCCATCTCGACGGGCACCGTGCCCACGCGCATCTCACCCACAAACGGGTGATTGCGCCCGTATCCGCGCTGGGTCGAATAGGCCATGCCCAGCACAAAGCCCTCATCCCCACGGGTAAGCGCCTGCAGGCGCAGGGCACGGTCGGCAGGATATTCCATCGGCGCGCGGGTGATGTCCGCAGGCGTCTCGTCAGACCGGATCTCGGGCTGGATCAGACCATCGCGATTGAGAAATTCGGTGACACGCGGCTTGGGCTCGGGATCAGGCATGGCCTCGGGCGGCGGGCTCAGACCTTCGCTCTCGGCGGCCAGTGCGAAATCCAGAAGACGGTGTGTATAGTCAAAGGTCGGTCCCAGAACCTGACCGCCGGGCAGATCCTTGAAGGTTGCCGAAATACGGCGATCACAAAGCATCGCGCCGGTCTCGACAGGCTTGGAATGACCAATGCGCGGCAAGGTCGTGCGATAGGCGCGGATGAGGAAGATCGCCTCGATCAGATCGCCGCGCGATTGCTTGATCGCCAGCGCGGCCAGATCCGGGTCATAGAGCGAGCCTTCGGCCATCACCCGGTGCACGGCCAGCGAAAGCTGCTCACGGATCTGCGAGAGGCCCAGTTCGGCTACATCCGTATCCCCCCGGCGTTCCTCGGCCAGCCAAGCATGGGCATTGTCGATGGCGCGCTCGCCCCCTTTGACGGCTACATACATCTTACATCGCCTCCACAATCGTACTGCGCGGCAGGCCCGCGATCTGATCGCCTGCGGTCAGGAAGAAATCCAGACCCTGCGGAAACAACGCGCGATTGTCCTGAAACGCCTGCGTTTCCGGCAAGCTCAGATACGCGACCGTTTCGATCCCCGGCCCGGAGAGGCGCGCACCGGTTTGGGCCAGCGTAGCGGTCTCGACAATCAGCGTGGCCGCGCGGTCGGGATATTCGGCACTGCCGATGGAAAAACGATGGAGCGGGCTCAGAGCCTGCCATGTACCAAGGGCAAAAGCGGCCGGTTCGGGGCCCGTGACAGGCGCTCCGATGTGAAAGGCAATCCAGGCGCGGATGTCAGCCGTGTCGTGATCTCCAGCCAGATGAATGGGCGTTTCAGGGTCACACAGCACCAACATCAACGTGGCCGCAGCAGGCGAGACCGGAGTCGGGGCCCGCGCGCCGGTAATCGTCTCGATCCGGCCTGGCCGGGACAGCGCATTCAGCGCGGCACGAAAGCCATGGGCCGCATCATGGGGCGCATTGATGAACCCCCCAGAAAGAGCATCGGCATGCATCAGTCTTCTCCCCGGACCATGGTAAAGAAATCGACCTTGGTGCCCGCAGCCTTGGCCGCGCGCGTGGTGCGCCGTGCGGTCTCTTCGCGTGCCAACGGGTCCAGGACAATGTCCCGGATCTCTGCTGCCGCCGCGCCTTGCATCAATGCGTCGACAACAGCCGCGCGTTCGGCATGGGCCTTCGAGCGGCCCTGCACATAGGCATGACCCACAGTCCCGCAGGACAGGCGCAGTGCGCAGCGGGTCACGGTCATTTCACCCAAGTTGAAGGCACCCCCCGTCCCTCCGGTTCGGCCCCGCACCATGACCCCTCCGGTTTCGGGCGGGCGGAGCCAATCGAAGGCGGGCGCGTCGATTTGCGCATAAATCGCGCTGAGTCGCGCTTCGGGGGCGCGCGCCAGAAGACCCATCCAGGTCTTGCGCGCCTGCGCGGGGTCAGTGTTGGGGGGCAGATCATCAAGCATCTAGACACCTTGCGGATTTGTCTATATTTGTCTATTTATAGACAACTCATACGCCAAACCCGCCCCTCATCACAAGCATGGTTTCGTGAAACTTTGGTGACACATGCCCCGCACGCCAATCTGGAAATCCATCTCGCAGACGCTGGAAACCGAGATTTCCGCGCGTCATTATGGCCCCGGTGACCAGCTTCCCACCGAGGCAGCGCTCTCGGCGCGTTTTGATGTGAACCGGCACACGGTGCGCAGGGCGCTGGCTGAAATGGCCGAGCGCGGGATCGTCCAATCGCGGCGCGGCTCGGGCGTTTATGTCTCGGAAAACCCGGCCACATATCCGATCTCGAAACGGGTGCGGTTTCATCAGAACATCAAGGCCGCCGGTCAGTTTCCGCAAAAACGTGTGTTGCGGCTGGAGACACGGGCAGCGGATGCCAAAGAGGCCGAGGCGCTGCGAATATCCAAGGGCGATGCGCTGCATGTCTATGAGGGGCTGTCGCTGGCCGAGGGCAAACCGATTGCCTGGTTCCAAAGCCTCTTTCCTGCCGAACGCTTTGCAGCGCTGCCCGAGATCCTGAACGAGGTCAGTTCGGTCACCGAGGCGCTGAGACGTTGCGGCGTTGATGATTACACCCGCGCCGAGACCCGGCTGACGGCGGTTGCGGCAACATCCGTGCAAGCAGTGCATCTGCAGGTGCGCGAGGGCGCGCCACTGCTACGCTCGACCGCGCTGAACGTCGATCCGGATCTCTGCCCGGTCGAGTTCGGGATCACCTTTTTCGTATCGGACCGGGTCGTTCTGACGGTAACGCCCGACTGATCACTCGTATTTTTCAAGAAAGGCTTCAGCGGGCAATGTGCGGAACTCACCAAGCCGGGCGCGCAATGTGTCGTGATCCCAATCCCACCATGCCAGCGCCATCATCCGCTCGCCAATCTCTTCTGGCAAACGCGCGCGCAGCGGTTTGGCGGGAAGGCCCGCAACAATCTGGTAGGGGGCGACATCCTTTGTCACCAGGGCACCCGCGGCAACTACCGCACCGGTGCCGATCGTGACCTCTGGTCGGATGACCGCGTTGTGGCCAATCCATGTGTCATGGCCGATATGGGCAATCCGCGCGCGTCGGTGCGCGAAGAAATCCGCATCCGCTTCGGCATCATCCCAGTAATCGGCAGAGCGGTAATGGAAGTGGTGAAGCGAGGCCAGTTCCATAGGGTGATCGGTGGGGCCGATACGTACATAGCTGGCAATATTGGCGAATTTGCCGATGCTTGCATTGGCGATGTCGGCAAAACGGTCGCAATATGAGTAATCCCCCATGCTGACCGCGTTAAGCCGGCTGCCTCGCCCGATTTCGACAAATGTGCCGAACTGGCTGTTGGTGATCTCACATTCGGGGTGAATGAACGGGTCTGTGCTCAGGCGGGCCATGTATCAGCCTTTGATCAGTTTGCGCCGCAGCCAGCCCGACACGGTATCCATCATGATGACCATCAGCACGACAAGGATAATGTAGTAGGTGACCTCTTCCCAGTCTTTCTGCGTTATGATCGCCTGGGTGAGCAAAAGGCCGATGCCGCCGCCGGTAATGGCACCGATTACGGTGGCAGACCGGGTGTTGGATTCCAGGAAATAGAGCACCTGACTGAGCAGGATCGGCGTGATCTGGGGGATGACGCCAAAGCGGTAGCGCTGGATCGGTTTTGCACCGGTCGACTGCACACCTTCGATCTGTTTCTTGTCGACGTTTTCCAGCGCTTCGGAGAACATCTTTCCAAAGGATCCGGTGTCAGTAATGAGGATGGCCAGTGTTCCGGTCAGTGGACCAAGACCGAAGGCGCGGGTCAGGATGATTGTCCAGATCAGCCCGTCCACACCACGCACAAAGTCGAACAGGCGGCGGAATGTGAAGCGGATCCACATGACAGGTGTGAAGTTGCGCGCCGCCAGAAAGGCCAGCGGCAGCGCCACGATAGCCGCGCCCATGGTTCCCAGGAACGCCATCAGAACAGTCTCGAAGATCGCCCAAGCCACATCGGCGTGACGCCACATGTTGTTGTGCCAGAAATCATCCCAGATCTCGCCCGCTTCGCCATTGAAGGCGCGCGCGGCCACCTGGGTCACACTCAGGCCGTGATAGGGGCTGTCGAGGGTAAAGAAGAACAGCTCCCACCCGGCGAAATAGCGAAAGACTTCCGAGCGGTTGCGCGTGACCGAAAGGCGACCTGCCTCGGTTGTGACGGCCAGACGGTTGCGCGAAGAGTTGATCCACTCGGGCAGATCACCGGCCGGAAACTCTTGTATCACACCGTTCGTCGTGCTGGGCGTGGCGCGGATCACACCATAGCCGGGGATGTCATATGTGATGGTTTCAGGGCCGAAGGTGACCACATGGCCATCACCCAGATCAATGACCGTCGTCTCACCCAAGGTCACCCATTCGGGGACAGTGCCATCTGGATACCGTCCCTTGCGCTCGCCCTCGATCGAGGCGCTGACCGCGCCATCGCGATTGTCGCGCGTAATGTGGGTCTTATAGCTGTAGGTATCGGCCATCAGGGCGCGTGCATTGTCGGCGCTGGCGCGTTGCATCAGGCCCGGCACGTCAAAAGCGAAGACCGTATAGATCAGATAGGCCAGGATAACGACAGGAACCATCAGGGCGAAAAGGCGCTTGTGGCGAAAGATCGTGACGGCCTGAAGGCGCAGATCGGCGGTGTCGGCGGTCATGGTCATGCCATCTTTCCTTTGATGGGTGCCCCGTGGGTCAGCCTCTCGCGGAAATGGCCCGAGATCTGATCGACCACGACAATGGTCACGAACAGCAGCAGGAACATCGCCGCCGCTTCGTCATAGCGCCCCTGCCCCCAGCTGATGGCGTTCTTGAGTTCGTATCCGAGGCCTCCGGCACCGACAAAACCCAGAATGGCCGAAGCGCGGATGTTGATCTCGAAACGCAACAGCGCATAGCTGAGCCAGTTCGGGGCCACTTGTGGCACTACGCCCAGGAGCATGCGTTGCGACCAGTTGGCACCGACGGATTCCAGCCCTTCGATCGGTTTGAGATCGGCATTCTCGTTCACTTCGGAGAACAGCTTGCCCAGTGCCCCGACCGTATGAAGCGCAATGGCGATCATGGCGGGCACAGGTCCGCCACCAAGGATAAAGATCAGAACCAGAGCGATCACGATATCCGGGACCGCGCGCAGGATATCCATGAGCCGGCGGATCACGCCGATCAGGCGTGGATACCGGGCCAGACCACGGGTAGCCAGCAACGACAGGATGACAGCGAAGATCGCTCCGATAAGCGTGGCGACAGCTGCAATGTTCACCGTCTCGATCAGGGCGGGCAGATACGTCAGGAAATGGCCCGGAAGCTGGTCGATTTTCGAGATCGCTTCGAGGACAAGTTCTGAGGGGTAGTCAAAGAAATTGCCAATGCCGTCCCAGAACCCGCCGCCATTGCGTGCGGCCGCAGTATTGAAACCGGATACCATGAGCAGCACGAAAATCAGCAGCATCACCCCGGAATACAGCCGTCGCCGCTGAACCTGGGCCATGTAGGTTTCGCGCAGGTCCAGACTGGCCTGACGGGGTGCGGAAAGCTCGCTCATGAAACGCCTCGGTCAAAGAGGCAGGCCCGGATTGGGGCCTGCCTTGGCTGGATCGGATCGGATCAGTTGGATTTCGCTTTGCGCGCTTCGATGATCGACAGATAGGCGTCATGGCCGATCGGGTTGAAGCCCAGCGATTCACCGGCCGAGATGTTATAGGTGCACTCGCGGTCGGTCTCGTACATGTTGTCCACCAGAGCGGTCATGGTGGCTTTGACATCCGCAGGCAGCGAGCTGCGCAGCACGATGGGGCCTTCGGGAATGGGCTTGGATTTCCAGATCTCGACCAGGTCGTTCATGTCGACGATGCCGGAGTCCACGGCCTTGCGCAACGCACCGGAGTTATAGCCGTCTTCCCAGTTGCCCTGACCATCGGCCCATGTCACGCCTGCATCCACATCGCCGTTGTTGACCGCAACAATGGTCTGCTCGTGACCTCCGGTGAATTTCACCTCGCCGAAGTAATCCCCGGACGCCATGCTGGCACCGGTCGTCTGGGGGATCTCGATCGAGGGGATCAGATAGCCGGAGGTGGAGTTGGGATCACCAAAGCCAAAGACCTTGTCCTGCATGTCTTCCAGCGAGGTGATGCCGCTGTCCTTGCGGGCAAACCCGATGGAGTGATAGCCGAATGAGCCGTCCAGGTTGATTTTCACCAGCACGGGCTCGACCGCTTCGGGGTCTTGCAGATAGGTCGCCGCATAGGCCGAGGCACCCAGCCAGGCCATGTCGATGGTGCCGCCCACGAGGCCCTGGATCACGCCTGCATAATCGGCAGGTGCAAAAAGCTTGACCGGAACGCCCAGCGCTTCTTCGGTATAGGCGCGCAGGCATTCATTCGAGTTCAGACGGTCCTGTGCGTTTTCTCCGCCCAGGATCCCGATGCGGAATTCGTCGATGGGATCAGCGGCAAGGGCCGGTGTAACAAGGGCTGTGGTCATCAGGGCAGTGGCAAGTAGCTTTTTCATCGTCTCGTCTCTCCAGTTGATGAAAACCCGCCGCAGGGCAGCGACGGGTGGGTCAAGTCAGGCGTATTCCTTCTTGAGTACGCTCAGGTTCGTGGATGTGGCCTCTTCGGTGAAATCGGCTTCGGCACCATAGATGTCGCGCGCCACACCCAGCGTCAGCTGCGCAGGCGTTCCGTCAAAGACCTTGCGCCCGTCCCGCATGCCGATGATGCGGTCGCAATAGCGGCGCGCGGTATCCAGCGTATGCAGGTTGGCGATGACCGTGCGGCCATCTTCATCATGGATGCGGCGCAGGGCATCCATGACGATCTGTGCATTCATCGGATCGAGCGAGGCAATCGGCTCATCCGCAAGGATCATCTTGGGGTTCTGCATCAGGGCGCGCGCGATGGCGACGCGCTGTTGTTGACCGCCGGACAAGGCTTCGGCGCGCTTGGATGCGTTTTCGGCAATGCCAAGACGCTCGAGGATATCAATCGCGCGGTAGATGTCGTCTTTCGGGAACATGTTGAACATCGTCGCCAGTGTCGAGCGCTGGTTCAGCGTGCCATGCAGCACGTTGGATACGACATCCATCCGCGGCACCAGATTGAACTGCTGAAAGATCATCGCGCAGTCCGATTGCCACGCGCGCTTGGCAGCACCGGTAAGACCGAGAATGTCGCGCCCCTCGAATGTCAGCGACCCAGAGGTCGAATCCGTCAGGCGATTGACCATACGCAGGAAAGTCGATTTCCCAGCCCCCGAGCGACCGATGATGCCAACGAATTGCGGGCGATCCACCTGGAATGTCAGATCATCAACCGCCTTGTTCTGCCCGAACAGCTTGTTCAGGCCAATCACACTCAGCATCGCACACCCCCGCTTCCGATGGGGGCACCATCCACGCAAGGCGTGACACAATTGTAAGGGTTTCTTGAAAGTTTTTTGAAGGCTGGAGGCAGGTCGATTGCAACGCCTGCCCGCTTACCCTGCAATAGGGGGCTGCACTCAGAATTGAGTGGGCAGCCATTCCATCACGGCCGGGCGCACAGATTGATCGCCGCGATGGCGCCCGTCCGAGATGATCTTGCGCAGCTCATCCAGATCAACACGCCGCAGCAGGCTTTTGACCGGCCCGATCGACGCCGGGCGCATGGAGAGTTTGCGCAGCCCGATGGCCGCCAGACAGAGCGCCTCGACCGGGCGGCCCGCATCTTCGCCGCAAAAGGACAGGGGTGTGTCTGTCGATGCACAGCGTTCGACGATCCGTTCGATGAAGGTGAGAAAGCTGACATTCAGCGTGTCATAGCGTCGCCGCACACGTTCATTCTCGCGGTCAGCGGCAAAAAAGAACTGCTTGAGGTCATTGCCTCCAATCGACAGGAAATCGACCTCTTGAAAGAATTTCGGCGGCGCAAAGGCCAGGCTGGGCGTTTCCAGCATCGCGCCGATCTTGATGCTTTGCGGCAGGACATGTCCCAGCTTTTCTTCAAGAGCCAGGGTCTTGTCCACTTCGGCGCGCGCGCGTGTGTATTCGTCAAACTGCGCCACGAACGGAAACATCACCGTCAGAGGGCGTCCGTTCGCCGCCCGGATCAACGCCTGAAGCTGCATGCGCATGACACCGGGTTTATCAAGACCGACCCGGATCGCGCGCCAGCCCAGCGCCGGGTTCGGCTCGTCATTGGGCTTCATGTAGGGCAGCACCTTGTCCGAGCCGATATCCAGCGTCCGGAACACCACTTCCTTGTCCTTGGCCGCATCCAGCACGCGCGCATAGATCGCGCTGAGTTCACTGCGGCGGGGCATCTGGTTGCGTACGAGAAATTGCAATTCGGTGCGAAACAGCCCGACCCCTTCTGCGCCCGAGCTTTCCAGCGAGGGCAAATCCGCCATCAACCCGGCATTCATCACCAGCGAAATCGTCTTGCCGCAGCGGGTTTGTGCGGGTTTGTCCTTGATCGAGACATAGCGCTCTTGCGCCTTTGCCTGCATGGCGATCTTTTCGCCAAAGGCCGAGGCGACCGTATCATCGGGGCGCAGATGGACGAGGCCTTGGTCGCCATCAACCATGATGCGATCGCCATTGAGCGCCTCGGTCGTGATGCGTTTGGCGTGCACGACAAGGGGAATGGCCAGCGCGCGCGCCACGATAGCGGCATGTGAGCCGACCGAGCCTTCCTCAAGCACGATACCCTTGAGCTTGCGATCATATTCCAGCAGTTCCGCCGGCCCGATGTTTCGCGCCACCAGAATCGGGTCTACGGGCATCGCGGCCCCGGTTTCCGCACCCTGCCCTGTCAGAATGCGCAACATGCGGTTGGACAGATCATCCAGATCGCTGAGGCGTTCGCGCAGATAGGCGTCCTGCACCTGCTCCATGCGGGCGCGCGCCATGGATTGCTCCTTTTCCACTGCTGCCTCTGCCGACAGGCCGCTGCGGATATCGTCCTGCATCCGCCGCATCCAGCCCTTGGAATTGGCATACATCCGATAGGCTTCGAGGACCTGCAGCTGATCCTTGTCGCCCCCCGCCGAGGCCGCCAGCATCTTGTCGACACCCACGCGCAGCTCTTCAACGGCACCTTGCAGACGTTCAAGCTCGCGCTCGGGATCATCCGCGATCGGGTTGGTGACGACCACACGCGGTTCATGCAGCCAGACATGCCCCTGCGCGGCACCCTCTTGCGCGGTGGTGCCGCGCAGCAAGACGGATTGCTGGTGGCGTGCAGACAGGGCCGCTCCCTCGCCCACAAAGGCACCCAGTTCAGTCATTTCGGCCAGCACCATGGCCACAACCTCAAGCGCGTAAATCTCATCGGCCGAATATGTTCGCTGGTCCTTGGACTGGACCACCAGAACACCCAGCCTTTCGCCAAGCCGCTGCACCGGCACGCCGAGGAAAGAGGAATAGATCTCTTCGCCGGTTTCAGGCATGAAACGAAAGCCCTTGGCCGAGGGCGCATCGGCGGTATTGATCACCTGCGCGCGTTTGGCCACGCGCCCGACCAACCCTTCGCCCAGCCGCATCCGGGTCTGGTGTACCGCTTCGGGGTTGAGCCCTTGCGTGGCGCAAAGCTCAAGCGTGTCTTCATCGCGAAACAGATAGATCGAGCACACCTCGGTGCCCATGCTGTCAGCGATAAGGTGCGTGATCTTGTTAAGCCGCGCCTGACCGGCAAGTTCCCCGGCCATGACATCGCGCAGACGGACCAGCAGTTTGCGGCTTTCGCTGTCGGTTTGCTCAGACATCGACTTTTGGGCCTCCCCCGAGCGGTATGTTTCCACCGCAACGGGTTAGATCATACCGCCACGCTCTTTGAAACGGGTTTCTGTATATGCTCTGTGACAGAGCGGCATTGGCCGCTGGCATTGATCCGGATTGAGGCACCCAAAGCAAAGGCGTTGTGTCGCCCGTTCCCCTGGCAGAGCAATACGCCAGCAAGACGACCGGCCGGCGGCGGTCAGGCGGTCTTTTCCAGTTCGAACGCATCGTGGAGCGCTTGCACGGCAAGCTCCATGTACTTGCGATCGATCAGAACCGAAATCTTGATCTCGGAGGTTGTGATGACCTTGATGTTGATGCTCTCATCCGAGAGCACCTTGAACATTTTGGCCGCAACGCCGGTGTGGCTGCGCATGCCGATACCGACCACCGACACTTTGGCCACATTGGTGTCTGCAACCAGTTCGGTAAAGTTCAGCGCGCCCGATTTCTTGGTTTCGCCCAGCGCGCGTTCGGCGCGGGCGACCTGATCGGTCGGGCAGGAAAAGGTCATGTCCGTGCGCCCCTCTTCCGAAATGTTCTGCACGATCATGTCGACATTCACGCCCGCATCGCTGAGCGCGGTAAAGATCAGTGCGGCAATACCCGGGCGATCTGCCACAGAGAGCAGTGTCAGTTTGGCTTCGTCACGCGAATAGGCCACTCCGGCCACAACTTTGGATTCCATGATTTCCTCCTCATCGCAGACGAGCGTTCCGGCATCGTCGGATTGTTCCTCAAAGCTCGACAGCACGCGCAATTTCACCTTGTAGCGCATCGCGAGTTCGACCGAGCGGGTTTGCAGCACCTTGGCACCGAGGCTGGCAAGCTCCAGCATCTCTTCAAACGCGATCTTGTCGAGTTTTTGGGCCTTGGAGCAGATGCGCGGATCGGTGGTATATACGCCGTCCACGTCCGTGTAGATATCGCAGCGCTCGGCCTCGAAGGCGGCGGCAAAGGCGACAGCCGTGGTATCTGACCCGCCCCGCCCCAGAGTGGTCACGCGCCCTTCGGGGCTGACGCCCTGAAAACCTGCCACCACGGCCACCTTCATGCCTTCGCCGAATTTGCGCATGATGTTGGCGGGCGGGATGTCTTCGATCCGGGCCGAGGCATGTGTGTCGGTTGTCAGTACCGGCACCTGCCAGCCCTGCCAGCTGCGCGCGGGAATATCCATTTCCTGCAGCGTCAGCGCCATCAGCCCCGCCGTGACGTTTTCGCCGGACGAGACCACGGCATCATACTCGCGCGCATCATAGAGCGGTGAAGTCTCGCGCACCCAGCCCACAAGCTCATTGGTCTTTCCCGACATGGCCGACACGATGACGATCACGTCATAGCCTTTGGCAACTTCGACGCCCACGCGTTTGGCTGCGCGGCGGATGCGGTCGAGATTGGCGACAGAGGTGCCACCGAATTTCATCACGAGAACGGGCATGGGATGTCCTGGCCTTTGGTATTCGCGCCTGCGTGTAAGGAATTGGCCGCGTCTGCGCAAGACGCGCCAGATCTGCGCGTTAATCCGTCTGACGATGGTCTCTGGTCTGCAACCGGAGTGCATGCCCCCGGTTTTCCGCAAGCTGCCCGACAGCCATGTTCTGCCCCCTCGCGTCCCGTGACAGAGGCGTCAATAAGGATGCGCCCGGCCATCCCATGTTTCAAAGCATCCCGTCGTCCCAAGCGAGAGATGCGCAAATCGTGCCATCAGGCCCTCTGCGGCCTCTTTGACCGAGATATCTCCGGCATCCGTTCCCATATCCGTGCGCACCCAGCCGGGATGATAAATGCCGACAGCGATACCATCGGATTTCAGGTCGCTGGCCAGATTGCGGCCCAGATTGAGAACTGCCGCCTTGGAAGCGCGATAGATATAACTTCCCCCCGGCGCGCGGGTGTGGGAGGCCATCTGCGAAGAAATAATGGCAATCTTCGCCCCCCTGGCCCGGCGCAGGTTGGGCAGGAGGGACTGGATTGTCATGAATACACCGGTGACATTGGTCGCGAATGTATCAGCCCACATCTGGGCGGGATATCCGGTTTCAACAGATTGTCCCTTGTCGAGATAGACACCCGCGTTGCACACCAGCAAATCCAGTGGACGATCCCTGAGCGCTTCGGCCATTGCAACCTGTGCCGCGGGATCGCTCACATCGAGAGTCAGCGTTCCTGCTCCATCGCGGCTGGTTGCGATCACGTCGTCGCCTTGTGCGCGATAGCTTTGGGCAAGCTGCGCGCCGATTCCCCGATTGGCACCGGTAATCAGGATATGCATGTCAGTTTGTCTTTCGTGTGGGCCGGAAAGGCAGAGGCATGACCGGAACGCCGTCTTCAATCAGTTTACGCGCCTCTTCCGGTTTGGCCTCTCCGTGGATCGACCGGGCAGGCGCATCTCCTTCATGCATGGCGCGGGCCTGTGCGGCAAAGTTCATGCCCACATAGTCCGAGTTTTTCTCGACATGCTCCTTGAGCTGCGCCAAGGCGGCTTCCTGACTGTTTGCAGGCGTGGACAGTGGGCGGTTTTCCGGCGAAGTCGCAGCCTTGCGGGCCGGGCGCACGTTGGGGGCCATGACGGATTTGGCAACCTCACTGGTGCCGCAGATCGCGCAAGAGATCATGCCGGCACCCAACAGCTTGTCGAATGCGTCAGCCGACTGAAACCAGCTGTCGAAAACGTGGCCGTCGGTGCATTTGAGACTGTAGTTAATCATGTGACTCGCGGGGTCTGAATTCACTCAGAAGTATCCACCCGCGCGCCAATATCAAGGGCGCAGATGTCAGCGCAGGAGCTTTGGGTCGAAATCGCGCAAAATGCGGGCAAGCTCGGGTTCTGCGACGCGGGCGGCCGCGCGTTTGGGCGACATCCATTTGCGCCGCCGTTCGCCTTGTTCCGGATAGACCTTGGCCAGGCTTTTGACCTTGACCGGATAGACCATGGCCACGCAGGGATAACTTACACCCGGCTCGATCATCTTGGCATAGGAAAACAGCCCCAGGCAGCGATCCTCGGCCTTGCCGATCACGCCGGCTTCTTCCCACGCTTCCTTGAGCGCGCTGTCAGCGGGCGTCATGCCATCTTCGGGCCAGCCCTTGGGAACGATCCAGCGACCAGTCCCGCGCGAGGTGATCAGCAGCAGTTCGGTCTTTTCGTCACGCACCCGATAGCACAACGCCGCAAACTGGCTGCGCACGTCATTCTTGGACGCCGCACGAAGTTTGAGGGGAAGTTGTTTGATCATCGGCACCGACACCGGCCTGCTCCTGTTGGTTTCTCAATGTATAGCGTGACTTAGGCGGAAAATCACGTCAATTTCAAAATATATGTCAAATATAGTGTCTGTTTGACGACAGACTACCACGAGTGGATGTCCGCATCTGTCAGGATGGGCCGGGGATAGGTTGGCCCAAGTGCTCAGCCAAACGCGCGACCAGCTCCTCATGCGGTATGTCGGCATCAATCGCCAGGCGTCTGAGCCTGAAGTGAACATGCGCCATTTGCTGATAATAATTTGTGAACGCGTAATTGGTCGCGGCACCGGCCACAGCACCCAGAACAGGCACGGTCTGGGCCGCCAGTTTCTGACCGAGAGCCGCACCCAGACGCGGTGCGACAGCCGCGATCATCTTTTGCATCGCGCGACCGCTCAGCGCCAGGCGCACGGACAAAAAGCCAAGGTCCGCCCCGTCATCATGCGCCAGCGGCCCTGCCGAACCAAAGACGGTCAGACAATCAAATCGCACGCCCTCGGTTGACGGGTCAAAGCCTTGCTCGGCCGCGACACCCTGAATGGTGCGCAACAAAACCGTGGTTGTGACCGGCAGTTCGACCAGCGCTGTTGGCAACCCGCCAAAGCCACCTGCCGCGCCCATCGCGGTTGCCACCACGGTGTTGAGCCAACCCGCCTGATCGGGCACCGCCCTTCGGGAGCTTTCAGCGGCGTCCATCGCAATCACCAGTGCGCTTTGGGTGGCCACATCCAGACGGGCGCGTACCGGATCGGGCAGGCGATCCAACAGGTTTTCAGCCTGCCCGCCCAGCAGGTTGAGAACCTGAATGCCCGGGCCTGCCGCCGCGCGGTAGCGCGCGGCGATGGCGCGCATCTCTTTGTCGACATCAAGCGGTCGGGTGAGGATGATATCTGTCATCGGGTCCTGTCCTTAATGCCTCTAGAAATCGGGATTGAAGGCTGGAATTTCAATGTCACCCGCGCGTCCAGCGTGAAACCGGGCCTGTGACGCCCTCCCAGGCACCGGGGCGCAACTCATGACCCAACACCCTGTCAGGGTTGGTGGGCGGGGGCATGATCACGTCATCCAGACGCTGAAACCCAAAGCGCGAATAATATGGCGCATCGCCTACAAGAATGACCCGCTCCCAGCCCAAGTCCTGCGCCAGATGCAGGCCGGAGCGGATCAGCAAGCCGCCCAGGCCTTCGCCCTGGCGTGTCGGATGAACTGCAACCGGGCCCAACAGCAGTGAATCGTAGTCACCCACATGCACTGGCCAGAAGCGGATTGCGCCTGCCAGAATCCCATCGGGATCGCGCGCAACGCAGGACAACCCCTGCAGCGGCGCGATGTCATCGCGCAGACGGTAAGAGGACAGCGCCTCACGACCAGGTGCAAAACACAGGTCGTACAGCGCCTCGACCTCCCACCAGTCGTCAGGCGTTTCAGGATGAAGTTCGAGCACCGGTTGCCGCTTTGATCAATTCTTTTCGTGGCGTTCGACCTATCATGGCGTTAGGTCTTCGGCAAATCAGACCGGAGAGATGCATGTTCTACAAACCACAAGACGGGCACGGCCTGCCCCACAACCCGTTCAACGCAATCGTCACACCCCGCCCGATCGGCTGGATTTCGACGCGTGATGCGCAAGGGCGAAACAATCTGGCTCCCTATTCGTTCTTCAATGCCACGGCCTATGTGCCGCCTCAGGTCATGTTCACCTCGACCACCACGAAGGACGATCAGGACAACACCAAGGACAGCGTCGCCAACATCCGCGAAACAGGGGTGTTCTGCGTCAATGTCGTTGAATATGCCATGCGCGATGCGATGAACGCCAGCTCGGCCACGCTGCCCAAAGAGGTGGACGAGTTTGTGCATGCGGGTGTGAAAGCTGTCGAATGCGATACGATAAACTGTCCGCGTGTTGATGGGGCTCCGGCGGCACTGGAATGCAAGCTGACGCAGATCATCAACCTCGAGGGCGAGTCGAATTACATGGTGCTTGGTGAAGTCACCGGGATTCATATGCGCGATGATTGTATCCGGGATGGCCGCTTCGACGTCACCGTCTATCAACCGCTCAGCCGCCTGGGCTATCGCGACTATACTCGCATCAAGGATCTGTTCGAACTGGCCCGCCCGGACGATTGAGCCAGCCGCATGTCAAAGAACGCGCCAGAAACCATCACTGTTTCTGGCGCGTTCTCTGGATGGTCGCCAAATCAATCGTCTGTCGTCATCATTTTCCAGATGATCGCGCCGAGCGCCGCACCGACCAGCGGAGCAACCCAGAAAAGCCAGAGCTGTGTCAAGGCGGGCCCATCGGCAAAGAGCGCCACACCCGTCGATCGCGCCGGGTTCACCGAGGTATTTGTTACCGGGATTGAGATCAGGTGGATCAGGGTCAAACCAAGACCGATTGCGATAGGGGCAAACCCGGCAGGCGCACCCGCAGACGTCGCCCCGAGAATGATGATCAGGAAAAAGGCCGTGAGCAGGATTTCGATGATCAGGGCCGAGGTCATGGAATAGCCCTGCGGCGATGCCTCGCCATATCCGTTGGAGGCGAAGCCACCCACACCCTCAAAGCCGGCGGCACCAGACACCACCAGATAGAGCGCCAGCGCCGCCGCAATGGCTCCTGCGACTTGAGCGATCCAGTACGGGATCAGATCTTTGCCCTCAAAACGCCCGGCCAGCATCAGCCCCAGGGATACAGCCGGGTTGAAATGCCCGCCTGATATGTGACCTACGGTGTATGCCATGGTGAGAACGGTCAGGCCAAATGCCAAGGCGACACCCAGCCAGCCGATGCCAACATCCGGCACACCGGCGGCGAGGACAGCAGCACCGCACCCTCCGAATACCAGCCAGAACGTGCCGAAAAACTCGGCCATCAGTTTCTTTGTCATGATGCGGTTCCCTCTTTCTGAATGCGCATTCAACAGGCCTAGCACTGCGTCTGCCTGTTCTCAGAGCGAAAAAACGATTTCGTGGCGGATTTCGCACCGCCATTGTGGCGGAATTGGGTGGGGATCGGCGGATCAATGCCCGCCGATGATCCCTGTTCTGACCGAGTAATCGACTGCGATCTCGTAATCGGGGTCATCATCGCTGTCGACCATCAGATGGCCTGCCTTGTTCAGCAATTGGTGACAATCGCGGCTGAGGTGGCGCAACTGGATCTGCTTGCCTTCGTCTTCATATTTCAGGGCGACGGCTTCGATAGCCTGCAACGCAGAGTGATCCACGACCCGGCTGTCGGCAAAGTCGACGATCACGACCGAGGGATCGTTCCTGGGGTCAAAAAGCACGGCGAAGCCTTCTGCAGAGCCAAAAAACAAAGGGCCCTGCACCTGATAGACCCGCGCGCCTTCGGGCGTTTCATAGGTCTTGGCATGGATGCGCCGGGCGTTGTTCCAGGCATATGCCAGTGCCGAGACGATGACGCCGACCACAACCGCCACGGCAAGGTCTTCCATGACGGTCACGACCGTGACCAGGATGATCACGAAGGCATCCATCAACGGGACCTTGGTCAATATCTTCAGGCTGTTCCAGGCGAAGGTACCGATCACGACCATGAACATCACACCGACCAGCGCGGCAAGCGGGATAAGTTCGATCATCGGGGCCGCAAAGAGAATGAAGATCAGCAGGAACAGCGCCGCAGCCACTCCGGCCACGCGGGTGCGTCCTCCGGATTTCACATTGATCATGGATTGACCAATCATCGCGCACCCGCCCATGCCACCGAAGAAGCCGGTCACCGTGTTAGCCACGCCTTGGGCCAAGCATTCCTGGCTGGCTCCGCCGCGCTTGTTGGTCATCTCTCCGACCAGATTGAGCGTCAGAAGGCTTTCGATCAGACCGATGGCCGCAAGAATGACCGCATAAGGCAGGATGATCCGGAAGGTCTCGAGGTTGAGTGGCACGGAGGGAATGTGAAAGGCAGGCAAGCCGCCCTGGATGGACGCCAGATCGCCGACGCGCGGAACATCAAGCCCGACCGCAATCACCAGCCCTGCCACGATGCCGATACCGGCAAGCGGAGCCGGGATGACTTTGGTGAAGCGCGGCATGCCCCAGATGATGGCCATGGTCAGTGCGACAAGACCCAGCATCAGGGCCATTTCCGCAGGCGGAAGCCATTGCCCGCCGCCCATGCCATGACCGGTGTTTTCCAACGTTCCGGGCACCTTGAATTGCGAAAGCTGCGCAAGGAAAATCACGATCGCAAGGCCGTTCACAAAGCCCAGCATGACCGGATGAGGCACCAGACGAATGAACTTGCCCCATCGCAACACACCGGCTGCGATCTGCAAAAGACCCATCAGAACCACCGTGGCGAAAAGGTATTCCACCCCGTGTTGCGCCACCAGCGCCACCATGACAACCGCCAGCGCGCCTGTCGCCCCCGAGATCATGCCTGGGCGCCCGCCGATCAGCGCAGTGATCAGCCCGACCAGAAACGCCGCGTACAGCCCCACCAGCGGGTGCACCCCGGCCACGAAGGCAAAGGCGACAGCTTCGGGCACCAGTGCAAGAGCAACCGTCAGACCCGACAGCAGTTCGATCCTCAGACGCTCGGGCCCAAAACCCTCTGGCGGGCGTAGCTCGCCCATGGACAGACGTTCAGCGAAGGAAGCAAGCATGGCTCGGGGCAAGGTGTTTTTCCTGACAAGTTCAGCGGGCAAGCCCGCGTGATACGCAATTCGGCCCTCTGGGGCCACCGATCGCAGCGGATAGCTGCTATGCGCCGGACACATAGCTGAATGCAAGAGAATTGCACTGTATTCATATGTACACGTTTCCGGCAGCGACTGTTGCAAGTCTCGCGGCGCTGTCTGAAAGTGTTTGAAACGAACACAGACGAGGCCTTCATGTCAGAGACAACCATAGCCGTGATCGGCGGATCCGGGATTTATGAAATCGACGGGCTTGAGAATGCGCGTTGGCAGACCGTCGAAAGCCCTTTTGGCACGCCGTCCGATCAAATCCTGACGGGCCAGCTTGAGGGTGTTAAGATGGCCTTTCTGCCGCGTCATGGGCGCGGGCATGTCCATACGCCCAGTTCGGTGCCTTACCGCGCAAACATAGATGCGCTCAAACGGCTTGGAGTCACGGATATCATCAGCGTCTCGGCCGTGGGCAGTTTTCGTGAGCAGATGGCACCGGGGGATTTCGTGATCGTCGATCAGTTCATCGACCGCACCTTTGCGCGGGACAAGTCGTTTTTCGGCCCCGGCCTCGTGGCGCATGTTTCGGTCGCCCATCCCACCTGCGCCCGGCTGAGCGATGCCTGCGACACTGCCGCCCGTGATCAGGGCATCACCGTGCATCGTGGCGGCACCTATCTGGCCATGGAGGGGCCGCAATTCTCGACACTGGCGGAATCCAACATGTACCGAACCAGTTGGGGCGCGGATGTGATCGGCATGACAAACATGCCCGAGGCGAAACTCGCCCGGGAGGCCGAGATATGCTATGCCTCAGTGGCCATGGTGACCGATTATGACAGCTGGCATCCCGATCACGGAGAAGTCGATGTCAGCCAGATCATCGCCACCTTGATGGGCAATGCCGACAAGGCACGCGGCATGGTCGCGCGCTTGCCGGCCTTGCTGGGATCTGAACGCGCGCCCTGCCCCTATGGCTGTGACCGCGCGCTGGAATACGCGATTCTGACCGCGCCGGAAAAACGCGACCATGCCATGATCGAAAAGTTGAGCGCCGTCGCAGGACGGGTTCTGGGATGAGCTGTCGCGCGGGCATTTGGAGCAGCGCAACCCGGCGCGCGCAATCCTTCGAGCAAGCGAACGCCAGCACCAGCTTGACAGCGCGGTCGCCGCGCGTCTCTCTGGAGTGGTAATGCGGGGATTTTCTGATGCCACTTGATCTCTGGCTGGCTTTTGTTGCCGCCTCGACTGCCCTGTTGCTCATCCCCGGCCCCACCGTGATGCTGGTGCTGAGCTATGCGCTCTCGAAGGGGCGAAGCGTAGCTGTCGCTTGCGCCAGCGGAGTCGCACTGGGTGATTTCATCGCCATAACCGCCTCTCTGGCTGGTCTGGGAGCATTGGTTCTGGCATCGGCCACGGCTTTCACGATCCTGAAATGGGTCGGGGCCGTATATCTGATCTGGCTGGGGATCAAACTGCTGCGCTCGGCCCCGTCTTCGGGGCTGGAGACATTGACGGCCGAACGCGATATCACAGTGCGCAGCGTGTTTGGCCATGCCTGCGCCGTGACTGCGCTCAACCCGAAATCCATCGCATTCTTCATCGCCTTCGTGCCGCAATTCGTCCAGCCACAGGCCCCTCTCATCCCGCAGTTTGCGATCCTGATCGCCACATTTGTCGGGCTTGCCGCGCTGAATGCCCTGGCCTATGCGCTGCTGGCAGACCGGCTGCGCCAGACGATCGGGCGGCCTTCGGTCATCACATGGCTGACCCGCGCGGGTGGGTCGACCCTGATCGGCATGGGCCTGCTGACCGCCAGTTTACGCCGCGCAAACAGTTAAGAGCTCTCATGAAAACCGTAAAAGACTATATCCGCACCATCGTCGATTTCCCCCATGAGGGGATCATGTTTCGCGATGTGACCACCTTGTTTGCCGACCCGCGCGGGTTTCGCATGGCGATCGACCAGATGCTGCATCCCTATGCCGGCCTCGACATAGACAAGGTGGTCGGGCTGGAAGCGCGGGGCTTTATCCTTGGCGGCGCGATTGCCCATCAACTGTCGGTGGGCTTTGTTCCGGTGCGCAAGAAAGGCAAACTGCCCGGCACAACGATCAGTCAGGAGTACAAACTGGAGTACGGTGAAGCGATCGTGGAGATCCACGACGATGCAATCAAAGCCGGTGAAAAGGTCCTTGTGGTCGACGATCTTCTGGCCACGGGCGGCACGGCAGCGGCGGGTATTTCACTGATCGAACGGCTGGGAGGAGACATTGTCTCCTGCGCTTTCGTGATCGATCTGCCGGAACTGGGCGGGCGCAAGCTCCTGGAGGGTCTGGGGATGGATGTGCATACCCTGTGCAGTTTTGAAGGGCATTAGGCAGACAGCACCGCACCCGGGTTCATGATCCCGTTCGGATCGAGCCCCGCCTTGATCGCGCGCATGGCTGAAAGCTTGGCCGGATCGCTGTATTTCTCGATATCGGCCACCTTGAGCCTGCCGACCCCATGCTCGGCGCTTACCGATCCACCCAGAGCGTGAACAAGGTCATGGATCGCAACCTTGATCACATCACGCTCGGCCAGATGGTCGGCCCGGGTCTTGCCCGCTTGCGGAAAGACATTGTAATGCAGATTCCCGTCGCCAACATGGCCAAAGCAGTTGATGCGGAAATCACCCAGTTGCGCGACGACCTCGCGCCCACGTGCTATGAACTCGGGGATCGCCCCGAGCGGCACCGAGATGTCATGGCTGGAGATCGAGCCGATCCGGCGATTGGCTTCCGGGATGGTTTCACGCACGGTCCAGAACGCAGAGCGCTGCGCCTCGGACTGTGCGATCAGACCATCGCTGGCCAAACCAGCCTCGAATGCGGCTTCAAACAGGGTGGCAAGCGCCTCCTCCGGGTCCAGCCCCTGCGCAAGGCCGACTTCGATCAACACGCTCCATTCCGGAGCGACCGGGAACGGGTGACGCACCTCGGGCATTGTATCGGACAGGAATGTGTATCCCATCTTGTGGATCAGCTCGAACGCGCTGATGCCTTCGCCCATCTGTGCGCGCGCCATGGACAGCAGCGACAGTGCCGCCTCGGGTGAGGGAACCACGAACATGGCCGTGCCTTCGCAGGCCGGCCGGGCAAAGAGCTTGAGCGCAGCCGCAGTGATCACGCCAAGCGTACCCTCCGAGCCGATCAGCAGATGGCGCAGATCATACCCGGTGTTGTTCTTGCGCAGCCGCGACAGCCCGTGCCAGATCTGACCGTCGGGCAACACGGCCTCGAGCCCAAGACACAGATCACGCGCGTTCCCATATCTCAGTACCCCGGTCCCCCCGGCATTGGTCGCCAGATTGCCACCGATACGGGCAGACCCCTCGGCAGCCAGCGACAGCGGAAACAGCCGGTCGGCCTGTTGCGCCGCCGCTTGCACATCTGCAAGGATCACACCGGCCTCGGCAACCAGCACGTTTTCCTGCGGATAGACCTCGCGAATGCGCGTCATCCGCTCAAGCGTCAGAACAACCGGGTTCATGTCGCCTTCCAACACCTGTCCACCGACAAGGCCCGTTCCCCCGCCATAGGGCACAATGGGAACCAGCGCGGCATTGCAGGCCCGCACGATCTGGGACACCTGCTCCACAGTCTTGGGAGCAAGGATCAGACCGGCCGTGCCCTGATAGCGCCCGCGTGGTTCTTCAAAGAACCGCGGCTCGTTGGGGCGGAACGTTTCCGGGGGCAGGACAGCCCGCAAACTGGCTGTGAAATCGTCCGTGACGGGGTTTAGCATCTTGGCGCACCTTGTCTGATATCAGCAGGGCCTAACAACAAAGACTGCAAGGCTCAACGCCACATTATTCAGGATCGCGCAGCCACTCCGGGCGCAGCAGCACAACGGTCGGGCGATCCGGCAGGGTCCTGAGCGAGACCTCATAGCTCGATCCCCCCGGACGCTCGATCGCGAACTCGTCCGCCATGCCGTCCACAAAGGTTTCCAATGAAAACCCCGAGAACCAGTGCATCGGGATCACCACCGAGGATTTCAGTCGTTTGAGCACGGAAATCATCTCTGGCAAGGACATCGTGTATCCGCCATCCACCGGAGCCATCACCACATCAAGGCGGCCCAGCGCCGCGAATTGTTCGTCATTTGGCACATGGTGCAGATGCCCGAGGTGACCAATACAGAGCCCTGCGACCTCGAACACGAAAATGGAATTCCCGCGCGGTTCCGAGCCGGAAAACTCCGAACGGATATCGGTTGAGACATTGCGCACCAGCATTTCACCCAGATCAAGGTGATGGTCGATGCCCGTGCCGAACTCTTCGCCCCATCCTCGCAGAACATGCGGGATGGCCGGGTCGGGATTGGCGGTCCAATGTGTCGAATGAGCATGGTTCATCGTCACCACATCCGGGATCAGCCGCGTGCTGCCGATGAACCCGGTGAAATCGGTGACGGCGGTCAGACCGCCTTCGGTCTGGATCAGAAAACTGGCATGGGCGATGTATTGAAGCCGCACCGAGAATTCCGGAACCGGGTCTGTCCAACTGGCCTTCTGGACATACTCCAGACCGGGGGCGGCATCCGCTATGGCAATGCAATGACTGGGACGGCGCTGCTCTTGCGCGGCAAGTGGCAGGGCGAGACAGGTGACAAGAGAGGCAACAAGCAATCTGAACATGACGACAAGATTAGTGCTCTGTCCCGACCTGTCACGTGATTCTCAAGTCTGGGTGCTATCTTGCCGCGCATCGCGCAAAGATTCAGCGCAATCGCGCACGACATCGGCAATTTCCATCAGCTGATCGGACAGCGGATTGGTCTTGCGCCAGACCATCCCGACCGTTCGTCCCGGTTCGGGGGGCGCAAACCGGGCCAGCGACACAGAGGCCGAGCGCGTCTCGACCGGCACAGCCATCTCGGGGATCAGCGTCACACCGATACCCGCCCCCACCATTTGGACAAGTGTCGACAGGGAACTACCGTCCAGCCCTTCACGCGGACGCGCGGCCCCGAGATTGCAGAACGACAGCGCCTGATCGCGAAAACAATGACCGTCTTCCAGCAGCAGCAATCGGGTTTCGCGCAACTGGTCCGCTGATGGCATTGGGGCATTTTCCTGATCCGAATGCCGCACAAGAACCATGGCCTCGCTGAACAGGTCAACTTCGCGCAGGGCAGGATCATCAACGGGCAGCGCCAGAATCGCGCAGTCGATCTGACCGTCAGACAACTCTCGCAACAACCGCGGCGTCAGCGTTTCACGCACATGAATATCAAGCCCCAGATGCATTTCAGCCAGTCGCCCCAACAATGTCGGCAGCAGGTAAGGCGCGATCGTGGGAATCACACCCAGTCTGAGCCGCCCAACCAGCCGATCGCGCGCAGAACGGGCCAGGTCGCTCAATTCATCGACCGACCGCAGGATCGCGCTGGCCCGGACCGAGAACTGTTCTCCAAAGCCGGTCAGACGCACCTGACGCGGTCTGCGTTCGAACAGAACGACCCCAAGCTGATCCTCTAATTCCCTGATCTGAACGGACAAGGCGGGCTGGGACACGGACGAGGCCGCAGCTGCGCGACCGAAATGACCATGCTGAACCAGCGCCTCGAAATACCGCAATTGTTTGAGTGTGATGTTCGTCATAAGAAAAAATTATCGCATTCATCAGAAAATGCAACTTAAACCAATGGAAGCGATCTGCTATGCCAGTCCCGGAACCAACGCGGGGGAAGACCTGTGCGCGTTGGACTTGCTGTCACATTGCTGTTTACACACCTGTGCCAGACATCGCACCTGCGGGGTCATCGCGCCCCTGCTCTACTTGCAAAATGAACGGAGAGACTCATGGACGGAAATGATATCGGTGCCGGCAAATGCCCGGTCATGCACACCAAACAAGCGGTTCAGTCGAATCGCAACTGGTGGCCCAATCAGTTGAACCTGAAAATCCTGCACCAGAATTCCGAGCTTTCCGATCCGATGGGAGCCGATTTCGACTATGCAGAGGCCTTCAAGAGTCTCGACCTCAAGGCGTTGAAAGAAGATCTCTATGCGTTGATGACCGACAGCCAGGACTGGTGGCCTGCTGACTATGGCCATTACGGCGGTCTGTTCATTCGCATGGCCTGGCACAGCGCCGGCACCTACCGGACCGCAGACGGCCGCGGAGGCGCGGGCAACGGCACGCAACGCTTTGCGCCGCTGAACTCCTGGCCAGACAACGGCAACCTCGACAAGGCGCGCCGCCTGTTGTGGCCGATCAAGCAGAAATACGGCAACAAGATCAGCTGGGCCGACCTGATGATCCTGGCCGGTAACGCCGCGATTGAATCCATGGGTGGCAAGACATTCGGCTTCGGCGGCGGACGCAAGGACGTGTGGGAACCCGAGGAAGACATCTATTGGGGCGACGAGACCGAATGGCTGGGCGATGAGCGCTATTCCGGTGACCGCGAACTGGCAAATCCATTGGCCGCCGTGCAGATGGGCCTGATTTACGTGAACCCCGAAGGACCGAACGGCAATCCTGATCCGGTCGCCTCGGGCCGGGACATCCGCGAAACATTCGCGCGCATGGCGATGAACGACGAAGAGACCGTCGCTCTGGTTGCCGGTGGACACACCTTCGGCAAGATGCACGGTGCCGGTGATCCTGCACATGTCGGCCCCGAACCGGAAGCCGCACCGATCGAAGCGATGGGCTTTGGCTGGCTGTCGAGCTATGGCAGCGGAAAGGGTCGCGATACGATCACATCCGGCCTGAACGGTGCATGGACGCCCAACCCGATCCAGTGGGACAACGGCTATTTCGACGTTCTGTTCAAATATGACTGGGAACTGACCAAGACACCTGCTGGCGCGCATATCTTCACGCCCAAGGATCTGGAAGAAGAAGACATGGCACCGGATGCCGAGGATGGATCAAAGAAAGTTCCGATTTTCATGACCACCGCCGATATGGCGATGCGCATGGACCCGGCCTATGAAAAGATCTCGCGCCGCTTCCATGCCAATCCCGAAGAGTTCCAGGACGCCTTCGCTCGCGCATGGTTCAAACTGTGCCATCGCGACATGGGCCCCAAGGTACTCTACCTGGGCGACGAAGTGCCACAAGAAGACCTGATCTGGATGGATCCGATCCCTGCAGTGGATCACCCGCTGGTGGATGATGCGGATATCGCAGATCTCAAGGCCAAGATCCTCGCAACCGGCCTGTCGGTTCAGGAACTGGTTGGCGCGGCATGGGCTTCGGCCTCCTCCTTCCGCGGCTCGGACAAACGCGGCGGCGCGAACGGTGCGCGCGTGCGTCTGGCACCGCAAAAGGATTGGGCCGCCAACCAGCCCGAGCAACTTGCCAAGGTGTTGAGCACTCTGGAAGGCGTCATGTCCGACTTCAACGGTTCGGCCTCGGGGGGCAAGAAAGTGTCCTTGGCCGATCTGATCGTTCTGGGCGGAAACGCGGCAATCGAAGCCGCCGCCAAAGCGGGCGGTCATGATATTACCGTGCCCTTCACACCCGGCCGGATGGACGCCTCTGCCGAGCAGACAGATGCCCACAGCTTTGAGCCGATGGAGCCTCAGGCCGATGGTTTCCGCAACTATCAAAGCCGCAAGTTCGTCACCTCCGCCGAAGAGATGCTGGTCGACAAGGCGCAACTGCTGACGCTGACTGCGCCGGAAATGACCGTTCTGGTGGGCGGGATGCGCGCTCTGGATGCCAACACCGGCGGCTCCAAGCACGGCGTCTTCACCGACAAACCCGGCACACTCTCCAACGACTTCTTCGTCAACGTGACGGATATGTCGACCGAGTGGAAACCGGCGTCGGACGATGCAGACGTTTTTGAAGGTCGCGACCGCGCCAGCGGTGCGGTGAAATGGACAGGGACCCGCGTGGACCTCGTCTTTGGCTCGAACTCGCAACTGCGCGCTTTGTCCGAAGTCTACGCCCAAGACGACGCGAAGGAAAAATTCGTGACTGATTTCGTCGCCGCATGGAACAAGGTGATGAACGCGGATCGCTTCGACATCGCCTGAAGCGCTGTCGGCTGAACACATGAACGGGCGCGGTTCTCAACGGGATCGCGCCCGTTTTGCGTTTCGCGCTCCGCTGCTTCTTTCTGGTTCAAAATACCCGGCCCTACGGCCAGGTCAGGTGCAGGTTCGGACAGGAGGCACAGACCGTCCCGGCCCCGTATCGTAACCATGCAGGACTATTCCTCCAGCCGAGCCAGGCGAAGGAAACGGCGGGCCGTGTGAGCCCAGGCAAGTCGTTCTGCCAGTTCACAACAGCCCTCAAGGTTCCGCCCTGTCCCTGCGTCGTCATGATAACCACACGGTGGTTGCGCGGCTCAACGACATTCAATTGGCCATCAGTCTGCCTCGGAAACATACGCCGAACCTTGCACCAGGAACGCAGACAATCTTTCTCTGCGCCCATGCTCACGGGATGCTGATGCAACGTGATTGGCGGTGCGCCGCGCTTCGATTGAATGTTCGACAATGACACTGACACACCGTCGTCAGGTGAACTGAGTGAACATGCGCGGTGTGTCCGGAACGTCAGAGGTGGATGCTGCGGTGACGAGTATGTCTTCGGACAAAGTGAAAACGCGAAGGACAAGGCCATGAGAGTGCTACATGCCGCATTTCGAAGCGGGGTTTTGACAGTATCAATAGCTGCGCTGACCCTGCTCCAGTTTGGTGCCTTGCAAGCCCAAGAGGCCAAACCGCAACCAGACTATGTGATTGCGCAGTTCGGCCAACCACCGGCAATACCGGAAGGCCTGATTTCACAGGATTTGCAGGCGGCTGTGCGCATCGTCTTCATCGACAGCCTTGCGCGGTCTGACTGGGGCAGCGATCAGGCCAGCGCATTGGAGCAGATCGCGCAATCCGGCGACCCCCGGTTGGCCTGGATCATCAGCGACATGATGCGCTTTACCTGGCGCGAAGAATTCGATGACGCTCTTGCCGAAGCGGCCGCCAGACTGCTGGAGATCGATCTTCAAACGCCGCACCGCTGGGGAGAGATTACCGACCATCTGATCGCATGGGATATTCCGTCCTACCCCGGATATCTTGAGGCCAAGCGCGCCATCTTCACCAATTTCGTGCCAGGTTGGGAGCGGATATTCGTTGAAGGGAACATCGATTGGCGGCTGGTTTCCTGGGGTGGCGTCCTGATCGATGATCGCCCCTACAACAGAACCAAAGCAGGCTGTAACTGCATTCCCGCCGCTGACAATCCCGAGGTGAGCAGCGCCGCAGAGGCCACTTGGCTGAAGGATGACGATATCGTTTTCGGCATCGAGGTTAACGGTGAGTTTCGCGCTTATCCGCGTCGGATCATGGAAGTGCGCGAGATGGTGAACGACACCTTGGGTGGCCGCCACCTGGGCATTCCCTATTGCACCCTATGCGGTGCGGCGCAGGCCTATTTTACCGACGGGCTACCCGCTGGGATCGAGCGCCCAATTCTACGCACATCCGGCCTGCTGATCCGATCAAACAAGGTCATGTACGATGTGAATACCTATTCGGTCTTTGATACGTTCCTTGGTCATGCGGTCACCGGTCCATTGGCCGAAAAGAACCTGAAGCTTGAACAAGCCACCGTCATCACCACCGATTGGGGAACCTGGAAAGCCGAACATCCCGAGACCACGGTTCTGGTCGAAGAACTTGCCCTTGGTCGTAATTTCGACTTCCGCAATGGCCGGGACGCGAATGGGCCGATCTTTCCGGTCGGCGATGTCGATCCGCGTCTTCCCGTTCATGAGGACGTCATTGGTGTCGTCACCGCGTCGGGAAAACCTGTCGCCTTTCAGAGAAGCACCGCATTACTTGCTTTGAAGAACGGTGCCCGGATCGCCTATGAGAACGTGCGTCTTGAACTGGATGCTGGGGGCATAAGGGCCGTCGATGCGGATGGCTCGGATCTTGGGAGCCATCAGGCCTTCTGGTTTGCCTGGTCGCAATTCCATCCCGGAACCGCGCTTTGGACGCGCTAGGGCTGGCAAGGCGCGCATCTCGATAGCACCCGCCAACCTTTGCGCCGCAGTACCGTCAGAACAGAAAGCCCGGAGAACAACTCGCCTTTGATCCAACCAGACGGATTTGCCGCCCTTGGTCAGGTTGGAAACCTGTGGAAACTTGTGCCTGAATGGCAACAGGGAACGCCGAAAAAATATTGATGATTCAATACCTTTTCCCTGATTGATATAGTGGAAGGTGTGAAGAGTCAGGCAATACTGACCATCAACTGAGGTTTCGGGTTCAAAATGAAAAAAACAATTACAATTGGGCTATGCGCCCTGTTCATGAACGCACCAAACATCCATGCCGCCGAGTTTACAGGAGGGTCTGCCGACTTCGGGTATTCTGCCTTCCTGGATGATACGGACGTGTCACGCCTTGCGCTGCGCGGACAAGCGGAACTGGGTTTCGATCAGAACTTCGCGATGCAGATGGACATCGGCACCTACAATTTCGGTTTCATCAATGACTCGGGCACGAATATCGGCTTGCACGCGATCTATCATGTGAATCACGCGACATCGCTGGGTGTGTTCTATGCGCGCGACAACCTGGCTGGTGGAAACGGTGACGTTTTCGGTGTGGAAGCAGGCTTTGACTTTTCCAACACAACCGCCGGAGAGGCCTATTTTTCGACAGGCGACAGCCAAGGTATCGATGCCAACATCTATGGCTTTGATCTCGCTCACTACATCTCGGACGCATTTCAACTGCGCGCAGGCGTCGATTTTGTAGATTCGGATTTGGGCTTTGATCTGACCCGTTGGGCATTTGGTGTCGAGTATCAATCCATAGGTCCCGCGAACTATTACGCCGAACTGGGCAGCCTTGATGCAAATGCGCTTGGCCTTGCCGGTTCGGAGGCGTTTTTGGGCTTTGGCGTGCGTCTGGATTTCGGTGTGGACCGTGGTGCCACTTTCGGACAACGCGGGCTTCTGGATCTCTTGCCAGGCCTCTGATGGCATGACGTCACGCAGCGGCTGTTCTCGGCCGCTGCATGGCTCGGCGATTACGACCATGTTGACCGGGCGGCTGTGCCTGCCCGGTTACGCGATGTTGTCTCTGCCCATGCTCAGCCTTATGAGCAAAGAGGTCAGCACTTCAGTAGGGTCGACATTGTGAGAGACTTTGACATCGCGATCGCAGGGGCGGGCATTGTCGGAACCAGCACGGCGCTTTGGGCGCAAATGCGCGGTCACAAGGTTCTCTTGGCCGATCCGAACCCACCGGGCTCGGGAACAAGCTCGGGCAACGCCTGCACGATCGCGACCTATGCTTGCATGCCGGTGAACGATCCGTCCATCTTGCTTGGGTTGCCCCGCCTTCTGTTCGGCAAGGACAGCCCGCTCACGATTTCCTATACGCACGCCCTGAAAAATCCACGCTGGATGTTATCCTTCCTTGCGAATTGCTCTGCGAAACGCTCACAAGCCATCTCGCGCAACCTCGCCGCTTTGCTGGCGCATGCGGACGCCGGGCTCAATCCCTTGATCGCGGCGGCCAGTGCCGAGGATCTTGTGGTCGAAAACGGTCAACTGTCTGTCTGGTCCAGCAAGTCGGGAGCCGAGGGGGCCGAAGGCGGCATCAGGCAACGCAGGAGCAACGGCATTCATCTGGTAGAGTTGACCACCGAAGAGGCAAGGTCGATGGAGCCAGGCCTGGAACTGCCGATCGAACGCGCGGTGTTTTTCCCCGAAGCGCGCCATATCCGGGATCCCGAGCAACTCATTCAGCGCATGCATGCGCGATTTGCCCAGCTTGGCGGACAGACAATCGCGGCAAAAGTGTCAAGGGTCACGGCCCATGGCGAAAGTGTTGAACTAAGGGTCGGTGATGAAACCTTGCAGGCGGGCCATGTCGTCGTCGCGTCCGGTGCGTTTTCCGGACAGATTTCGGGCGCAGGAACCGAAAGACTGCCCCTTGGAACGGAACGCGGCTATCACGTCCTCTATGCCATGGAAGGCCACAGGATCAATCGGCCGATCGGCTGGTCCGAGGGCGGGTTTTATGCCGTTCCCATGGCCAAGGGGTTGCGTCTGGCCGGGACTGTTGAAATCGACAATCTCGACAAACCCGTCAATCAGAACCGGGTCTCCTATCTTGCCCGCAGAGCAAAAGAGATGTTCGGCCCGATGCCAGACCCCTCCAGCCATTGGCTGGGATACCGGCCAACGATGCCGGATTCTCTTCCGGTGATCGGACAGAGCGCGACGTCCCAACGGGTCATTCATGCCTTTGGTCACCAGCATCTTGGACTGACGCTTGGCGGAATCACGGGGCGTATCGTTACGGAACTTGCCGAAGGGCGGCAGCCCAATATCGACTTGGCACCATTCCGGCCTGATCGCCCCTACGCGTCTGGCTGAGACCCTCCGCTCTCTACTCCTGCGCGCAGAGCCATCACGAAGGTCACGACAAGCGGTTGGTCAACGGTCCGCGGGGACATCAGTTGGCGTAGGAAGATCTGCCAATGTCTCCGCACCAACCCAAGAGCGGAAGCATCGGTTCGGTTTGCCACACGCTATACGCAACCGGCCTCGATAAGCGCGTCGAACACTTCAAGATGGCGAAGTTTCACGGACGTGGGCAGAAACTTGATGTGGCCAAAAACAATTCGAGTGCCGGCACAACAAACAATTCATTGATTCAATCAATCTGCCTTCCTAACGTCAATCTGTTGACTGTCAGCCGCGGGTTTTGTTTTTTTTCGCGGCGCATGTGCTCGCTGTGACTTGGTCGGAAGGGAGACAGACTTGAGTAAGGTCTCGTGGTCGGATTGCAAACATGATCCGTTTTGGCTGGATGACCTGCCAGAACCTCCGCATTTGCCGGATGCGCCCCTGCAAACGGCTGACGTCGTTGTCATCGGATCAGGATACACAGGCATGCACGCAGCGCTGGAAACTGCGCGCGGCGGCAGGCTTACGATGGTTCTGGACGCGCAGGATCCCGGTTGGGGCTGCAGCACACGCAATGGCGGTCAGATCAGCACCAGCATCAAGCCGTCACTGGAGAAACTTGCCGCCCGCCATGGCATCGAACGCGCCCGCGCGATCCGCAAGGAAGGTGAAACGGCCCTTGAGTGGATCGGCGATTTTGTCACGAGCGAGGGGTTGGATTGCGATTTTCGCCGCAATGGCAGATTTCATGCGGCGCACACCCCAGCGCATTACGAAGAGATCGCCGCAAGCGCGCAAACACTAAGCCGGACAGAAGGTATCGAGGCCTTTGCCGTTCCACGTTCGGAACAAAGGCGCGAACTTGGATCGGATGCTTATTACGGCGGGGTCGTTTTTCCGCGCCACGCCTCCATCAACCCGGCAAAGTATCACCGCGGCCTTCTGTCATTGGCGCTGCAGGCCGGGGCGCATGTGGTCGGCCATTGCGCTGTCACCGATATCTCACGCGATGCATCAGGATTTGTTCTGACGACCACCAAGGGCGAGGTACGTGCGCGCGATGTCATCCTCGCGACAAACGGGTACACCACCGGCGTGACGCCCTGGCATCAGCGACGGGTCATTCCGATCGGCAGCTACATCATCGCAACGGAACCCCTGCCCCGGGAGTTGATGGCCGAGCTTTTTCCCATGGACCGGATCGCCAGTGACACCTGCAAGGTGGTTTACTATTACCGGACCTCTCCCGATGGCAGACGCGTGTTGTTCGGTGGGCGCGTGTCAGCGAACGAAACCGATACATCCATCAGCGGACCAAAGCTGTTCACCGACATGTGCCGGATCTTTCCGCAACTGTCGTCTTATGGTGTGACCCATTCATGGATGGGACGCGTGGCCTATACCTTCGATGAACTGGCACATACCGGGGTACATGATGGCATGTATTACGCCATGGGCTACTGCGGCTCGGGGGTTTCCATGGCCAGCTATCTTGGCAAGCGCCTGGGACAAAAGGTCCTGGGTCTGGCCGAGGGGAAAACCGCATTGGACGACCTGCCGAACCCGACCCGCCCTTTTTACAGCGGGAACCCCTGGTTCCTCCCGGCAACAGTTGCCTGGTATCGCAGGCAGGATCGCCGCCAGACACAGCGCGCCGCCGCCATGGGCTGAACGAAAAAACCAGACGGCGACAACCCGCCCCTGACACGCAACATGTTCAACGCCTTGCGCGACCAGATTGATGCGACTATCGCTGCAATATCGACGATCATGGTCCCTGTGACATCGTTGATGATGGTTTTGGCGCAGCTGTTCGGGCGCGGTCCTTCGGAGAAATGACTTGGACACATTCGATTTCGTGATTGTCGGTGCCGGTTCGGCCGGATCGGTATTGGCGAACCGGCTGTCGCAGGATGGCAAATTCCGTGTGCTGCTTCTTGAGGCAGGTGGGGCTGACAAGACGCCATTGATCCATGTGCCCATCGGCTATGGCAAGATATTCTATGACGCCCGGGTCAACTGGAAATACGTCACCGAACCTGATCCCAATCTCGACAACCGGCCGATCTACTGGCCGCGCGGCAAGGTGCTTGGCGGGTCCAGCTCGATCAATGCGATGGTCTATGTGCGAGGACATCCCAACGATTATTCGGAATGGAATGCGGCGGCACCGGGCTGGGGCTGGACGGATGTCGAACCGATCTTTCGGCGCATGGAAGACTGGGACGGTCCGCCAAGCTCTGAACGCGGCGTGGGCGGGCCGTTGGCGGTGCATGATGTCACCGATGAGGTGCATCCGCTCACACGCATCTATCTTGAGGCTGCCCAACAGGCCGGCCTGGGCGTCAACCGCGATTACAACGGTGCGGACATGGAGGGGGCCGCCCTTTATCAGATCACCACAAAGGGCGGGTATCGCGCTTCGGCGGCGCGCTGTTATCTGAAACCGGCGCAACGCCGACCCAATCTCGATATCCGGACCGGTGCGCATGTCACGCGTATCCTGTTCGAGGGCACACGCGCGATCGGCGTCGAATACCGCCAGAACGGCCAGATGAAGACAGCGCATGCCAGCGCCGAGGTGATCCTGTCTGGCGGTGCGATCAATTCGCCCCAGTTGCTTCAGCTGTCAGGTGTCGGACCCGGCCGCATCTTGCAGGATCATGGCATATCGCTGGTGCTGGATGCACCACAGGTCGGACGCAATCTGCAGGATCATCTGGGAAGCGACAATCTCTATGTCTCGCGCGCGCCCAGCCTGAACCAGCAATTGCGCCCCCTTCTCGGCAAGATAAAAGTCGCCTTGCAGTATGCGCTGAACCGCAAGGGGCCCTTGTCGCTCAGCCTCAATCAGGGTGGCGGGTTCATCACCTTGTCAGACGTCTCGCCCGGCCCCGACTTGCAGCTTTACTTTTCCCCGGTCAGCTATACCCGCGCCCCGGTTGGCGTGCGCCCCCTGATGAGCCCGGATCCGTTCCCGGGCTTTCTCATCGGCTTCAACCCCTGCAAGCCCACCAGCGTGGGCCATTTGCAGATCCGCTCGCCCGACCCTTTCACGGCTCCGGAAATGCACCCGAACTATCTGGATACCGAACATGACCGCGCATTGATGCTGGCAGGCACCAAACTGATGCGCCGGATCGCACAAACCACGGCACTGCGCGCGGTGATAGACTCGGAACTTTTGCCCGGAGAAGACACGGCCAGCGACGAGGATATCGCCGCCTATATCCGCAAAACGGCCTGGACGGTGTTTCACCAATGTTCGACCTGCCGCATGGGCAGCGATCCTGCCAGCTCGGTCGTCGATCCCCGCCTCAGGGTGCGCGGATTGCAGGGGCTTCGGGTGGCTGATGCGTCGATCTTTCCCAGCATTCCAACCGGAAACACCAACGCGCCCGCGATCATGGTCGGAGAAAAGGCATCCGACCTCATTCTGGAAGATGCAAAAGGCTAAAGGATTTCTCATGAAACTGAAATCGATCGAGACCTTCACCAATCAAGCGGTCGGGTTTGTTCGTGTCACCGCCCAGGACGGTGCGCAGGGCTGGGGCCAGGTGTCGACCTATCATTCGGATATCACCTGTCAGGTCCTGCACCGGCAGGTCGCGCCCTGGACGCTGGGGCAGGACACTACGGATCTGGATGACCTGCTGGATATTGTCACCGAACGCGAACACAAGTTTCCCGGATCCTATCTGCGCCGCGCAATGGCCGGGCTGGATACAGCCATCTGGGATCTGCGCGGCAAGCAGCAGGGCAAGCCCGTGGTTGAACTTCTTGGCGGCACGCCCGGGCTGATCCGGGCCTATGCCTCATCCATGAAGCGCGACATAACCCCGGCGGATGAAGCGAAACGTCTGAAATATCTGCGCGACACGCAAGGCTTTGACGCCTTCAAGATGCGGGCGGGCGCAGAGGTTGGGCGCAACACCGACGAATGGCCCGGACGCACCGAAGAGATCATTCCGACCATGCGCCGCGAGCTGGGCGACGATGTGGATCTGCTCATTGATGCCAACAGTTGCTATTCGCCCGACCGAGCGATCGAAGTCGGTCATATGCTGCAGGACAACGGCTTTTGCCACTATGAAGAGCCCTGCCCCTATTGGGAACTGGAACAGACCAAACAGGTCACCGACGCGCTTGAGATTGATGTGACCGGTGGCGAACAGGATTGCGATCTGCCAACCTGGAAGCGGATGATCGATATGCGCGCCGTGGATATCGTTCAGCCCGACATCCTCTATCTTGGCGGCATATGCCGCACGATGCGGGTGGTCAGGATGGCTCAGGCTGCCGGTCTGCCAGTGACCCCCCATTGCGCGAACTGGTCACTGGTCACCCTGTTCACGATGCATCTGCTGCGCGCCATTCCGAATGCCGGCAAATACCTCGAATTCTCCATCGAAGGCCCCGATTACTATCCCTGGCAACAAGGGTTGTTCGTGAAGTCGCCCTATGACATCGAGGATGGGCACGCCCGTGTCACCGAAGCTCCGGGCTGGGGTGTTGAGATTGCTCCGGACTGGCTGGCGCGATCAAGCTATCAGATCAGCGAGCTGTAAACCGCGCGGACCGACTGCCGGCTCAATCGGGCCGACGGTCGGTGTAGCGCGTTTCAAGATCGTAATAGTCGTCGAAACCGACAAGACGGCGCAACTCTTCGAACGGCAAAAGCCCCGGTGGCGGATGACCGTCGCGCAGCGCGGCCAGCGCCTCCTGCATTGCGCGCATTGCTGCCGACATGAGGGTGAGCGGATAGGCTGCGTGGTTATAGCCGATCTCGGCCAATTGCGCAGGCGGGAGGATGGGCGTGGCACCACCCTCGACCATATTGGCCATTTTCCAACCCGGCAGTTCAGAACAGATGCGGCGCATCTCGGCCTCGGAATGCGGAGCCTCGACAAACAGGATGTCGGCACCTGCGCCGTGGAATGCCTCGGCCCTGGCCAGGGCTTCGTCCAATCCGTGGCCATGTCGCGCATCGGTGCGCGCGATGATAAGGATGTCCTGCCCGCTTTCGCGGCGTGCATCATCGGCGGCGCGAATGCGATCGACGGCTTCTGCACGATCCACCACCAGCTTGCCCTTGGTATGCCCGCACCGTTTGGGGGCCACCTGATCCTCGATCATCACCGCAGCGGCACCCGCGCGTGCATAACCCGTCACGGTGCGGCGCACGTTCATCGCGTTGCCATAGCCGGTATCGCCGTCCGCCAGCACAGGCAGGCGGGTCACGGCGCAGATGTCCCGCACCGCATCGCGCATCTCCCCATATGAGATCAGGCCGGCATCGGGCGCACCGATGCGATGGGCCGAGACTGCAAAGCCAGACATGAACATTGCGTCAAACCCTGCATCCTCGATCAGGCGCGCCGACAAGGCATCGCCACAGGATGGCGTGACCAGCAGGCGGCCTGTCTCCAGCCGCGCCCTGAGGCGTGTGGCGGGCGTGGCATGTTGGGGGTTGGTTACAGAACCCGTGGCAGCCATAGAACGATATCCTCGAACCAGTATATGATAAAGACGGTGGCCAGCATCATCACCACAAAGGGTGCAGCACCGCGCGCCACTTCACCAAGGCTGGCGCGCCCGATCGCCTGGATCACGTAAAGATTCAGTCCAACCGGAGGTGTAATCAGCGCGCATTCAACCATGAGCACGAAGAAAATGCCGAACCAGATCGGATCGATGTCCAGAGCCATCACAGCCCCGGCCAGCACAGGCATCATGATCAGCATCATCGAAAGCGCCTCCATGAACAGCCCCATGATAAGCAGCGCAATGCCAACCGCGATGATGAACATGCCCATCGTGTCGATGTTCGAGGTGATGAAGGTCGAGACATCCTGCGGGATGCGCCATAGTGCAATCGCCTTGCCAAAGACCTTGGCACAGCCAACGATCAGCAGGATCGCCGCTGACGCGCGCAGCCCGTCCATGACCGCCTCCTTCAGCCCGGCCAGATCAAGGCTGCGAAGCACCACGAATGTCAAAAACAGCGCACCCAGAAAGCCGATCGCCGAGGCTTCGGTCGGCGTGAACCAACCGGCGTAGATGCCCGCAATGACCAGGGCGGCCAGGGCGATCGTGGGCAACGCCCTCAGGCCGGTGCTGCGGCGCTCGGCCCAGCTGGCTTTTGGTGTTGCCCGATACTGCGACGAGAACCGCGCATAAAGCATCGAATAGCCGATGAAGAGCCCCATGAGCAGAAGGCCCGGCCCGATCCCGGCCATGAACAGATCAAGGATCGAGGATTCAGTGATCACGCCATAGACGATCAGGATGATCGACGGCGGGATCAGAATACCAAGCGTGCCGCCAGCCGCCAGCAACCCAAAGACAAATGAACGCGGATAGCCGCGTTTGGTCATCTCGGGAATGGCAACCGACCCGATGGTGCCTGCCGTAGCAACCGACGAGCCCGAGATGGCCGAGAATAACCCGCAAGAGATTACAGTCGCCACCGCAAGACCACCAGGCCAATGGCCAACCCAGGCTTGTACCGCGGCAAACAGGTCGCGTCCGACGCCGCCACGCAGCAGGATATTGGACATCAAGAGGAACAACGGCACTGCGATCAGGATGAAACTGTCAAGCGAGGACAAGAGCCCTGTCGCCGCTATGCGCGGGGCGAAATCACCCAGGATGAGCAACACGACACCCAGCCCGCCAAGGGCAAAGGCCACCGGCACTCCGAGCAGCAGCAGCACGAAGAGTGCTGTCAAAATGGCAAAAACGGTCACTTGGGATTATTCCGGTGCATGTGCGTCTGCAGGGAGCGGCGCGCCAAGCGCGCAGCGGATGAATTCTAACGTAGCCTGAAGACCCAGAAGGCCAAAGGCCAGCGGGACGGCGGACTGCGCCCACCAGGCCGGGATATCCAGCATGCTGCCCGAGGACCGCCCGCGCTCAAAGGAATTGAGCGGCGCGTCCTTTCCGTACCAGACCAGCACGCAGCAGAATGCGACCACGAAGGCCAGCGCCGCCAGCCGGGCCGCGCGCTGCGCTGCAGGGCCCATCAATGCGGTAAGCGCGGTAACGCGGATATGCTGATTGTGGCGCAACAGCGCGGGGGCCGCGAGCAGCGTGGCAAAGATGAACAGCAACCGGGACAGCTCTTCTGCCCAGATCGTCGGCGCGTTGAAGAAATATCGCGCAATCACCTCAAAGCCAAGCATCAGCCCGATGGCGAAATAGGCCCAGCCGCAAAGCTGGGCCAGACGATCGGCACTCCAATCAACAAAAGAAGCGACGACCTGCATGGTGCTCAGAAGCCTTGTGCTGCGTCAAGCAACTGACGACCCAGGTCACCGGACTCGGCCAGCCAGGCGTCGATCACCGGTGCCGAGGCTTCACGCCACCTGGCGATTTCCTCTTCCGAAGGGTAATGGACGATCATGCCATTTGCCTCTGCCTGTTTGAACGCATCGGCTTCGAATTCCGACATGTAGTCCCGGACCGAGGTCTCGGCGTTGCGGGCGGCGGTCGTCAGAACCGAACGTTGTTCCTCGCTCAGACCTTCCCAGACATCTTCGTTGATCACGACAATGAACTCGATATCGGCATTGTTCACGACCGTGATCGCGTCCATCACTTCCCAGAGCTTGCGCGACACGACCCCCGAGACGCCGGTCATGCCGATGTCGACGGTGCCCCGCTGATAGGCCAGAAACTGTTCAGAGCCGGAAATCAATGTCGGCGCTCCACCCAGAACACTGACCCATTCACCAAGCCATTTGCCGAACACGCGAGCCTTCTTGCCCTCCATGTCTTCGGGGCCAAGCAGAGGTGCGTCCTTGCTCAGCAGAACCGAGCCGCCATACGCCTGCCACCACAGGACATGCGCGCCGGTTTCGCGGATCGCGGCATCCAGAGGCTGCCGCACGGGCGAGTCCGGAGCAACGGCTGCGCGCACCTTTTCTTCGGTATTCAGAACGAAGGGCATGTAGAAGATATCCACGGCCGGAATTTCGCCAACGTAGCGGGTCAGCGATGCGACCCCCATCTCGATTTCGCCCGCACCGACGGCCTCGGGCACCTCGCTGTCGCGGTACAACTGGGCACTGTCATAAATCTCGATCTTGATGTCGGAATTGGCCTCGACCTCTTCCTTGAACATAAGAAGGTTCTGGCCAAGGTGGCTTGCAAGCGGCAGTTGCAGGGTGACGCGCAAGGTGGTGTCTGCGATAGCTGGGCTGACAGACAGCATGGCGGCGGCGGCAAGACCGCCTAGCAGATGTTTCATGGTATCCTCCTCCGAAGGGTCTTTTCTTGTTCCGATTGCGCCGCACCTCCCCGTACGACGAGAGGCCATCAAGGAACAGCTTGCCCCCTGTGTCAAGCCGTGTAACTGCGCAAAGCGGTTCGACTTTTTTGGCGGGCCGACAAAACGTTGAACATTTTCGAAAGTTGCCGCTGCCTTGATGCAAGCGCCTGTCTTTTGCCGCCGGCATTCTTGTGTCGACGAATTGCTGCGGTTGCCAGCAGGCACGGTGCAACCATGCCATGGCGACAGCGAACCAAAGCTGCTAAGCATCCGCCAAAACTGCCCAAAAGGATGTGGCAATGATCCAGCCCACTGTTTCGTTCAAGAGTAATCTCCAGCTTCTGCCGTCCATCGAAGGCCTTGCTCGCATCGACCTTGTTGACCAGACCGGAAGCATTGTTGCGTCCATTGAAAACCAGCCGGGCAAGCAGGGATCCCTGGCCGTTTATCAATATCTTCAACAGAGTTTTGGTGCGCTTGATGCTGAGGCCGCGGCCCACGGCCTCGCCGTTTTCGCCGAGCACACGGCAGATGCAAAGAGCCGCCCTGGCGCACATCCGAACATCGACCGGTTGCAAGAGATCGTTGACGGCGCTGCCGTGTTGAGCATCCGGCTTGTTTCGGCTTCTTGAGGCACGCTGCAAGCGTTGCTTGTAAATGGTTGTGCCGCCTGCCCCCTTGGTTCGGGGCTTTTTTATCTGCTTTCACAAAGTCGAAAGACGCATTAGGCAGGACCATCTTCGCTATTTCGGGGCACACCATGGCGCTAAAATCCACGATATACAAAGTGGAAATCTCAGTTTCCGATATGGATCGCCACTATTACGAGACCCATAAACTGACCGTTGCCAAACATCCTTCCGAGACGGATGAGCGCTTGATGGTGCGTCTTCTTGCTTTTGCGCTGAATGCCCATGAGCAGTTGGAAATGACGCGGGGAATTTCAACGGACGACGAGCCGGACATCTGGCAGAAAAGCTTGAGTGGCGAGCTTGAGCTATGGGTCGCACTGGGACTTCCAAGCGAAAAGGTCGTGCGTCAATCCTGCAACAAAGCCAGGAAGGTGATCATCTATTCCTACGGCGGCAGGACGGCTGACATGTGGTGGGAGAAGATCAAGAACAGCACCACCCGGTTTGGCAACCTTCAGGTTGTGAACTTTTCCGAGGAAGACACCAGCGCGCTGGCAAGACTTGCAAGTCGCACGATGAGGCTGCAGGTCAACATTCAGGACGGCGATGTCATGGTCAGTGTTGACGAGAGCATGATCTACGTGACTCCGGTCGAATGGAAAAATGCTGATCTTTGATCACCGGATCTCAAAGACCGTTGATGACAAGACAAGGTGCCGCGCCATGTACTGATCTCTGCCGAGTTGGCGGACTTGGACTATTCGGTGACGCCTAACTCACTCGGATGTGGCTTGCCAACAATCGCTTCGGCAAACCGCGGCGCAGCGCGAAACCAATGACAAATCGTCTCTTCGGGCCAAAAGCGCCAGTTGCGTCGCTGCATGCTCGGCGCTACGAGATGTGACGACCCCACATTGCACCAAGCGTTGCCACTTGTCGCCCAGTCGGTGTCGCCCGGTCTCTCCCGGCAGATGCTTGATCTTGCGGCGATGCAAGAACTGGTTTCACGAAACTGGTGGCGCCTGGATCGATTGTGCCTTTTGCAACCATCGAAAAACAAATGCCGCAGGTACAACGAACCCGAAGAGATCGTGCTGAAGCGGCGGCAGGTTGAAGCGCCGCAAGTGTGGGCCTCATGCCAATGTACCAGAAGCCCAACACCAGCAAGGCAGCGAAGGGTCACAAGACTTACCCCTACCTGCTGCGCGGCCTGCGGGTGGATCGGCCAAACCAAGTCTGGTGCGCTGACATCATCTGTTTACCCATGCGGAGGGGCTTTCTGTATCTCGCGGCCATCATGGACTGGCACACGCGCAAGGTTCTGGCCTGGCGTATCTCGAACACGCTGGAGGCCGAGTTCTGCGTCGATGCACTGA
>NZ_JBASXK010000052.1:0-1929 GCF_049276915.1 Aestuariivita sp.
GTCTATCTCAAACCGCTCAGCACGCGAGGTTTTTCAGACGTTCCTTAAACAATCCGTTACTCTGTGATAAGGGTTTTGGATCAACAGCCTGAAAACAGGCGAAAAATGGATTTTGGACAGTGATAAAATACACATTTCTGGCGCTGGTCGCCTGTTTGGCCCTGCTTGCCGGAAGCCCAGGCTCCGCGCAGATGCTGCCAACCAGCAGTCAATCGGCAGAGACATCGGTAACCATTCCATCCCCAATGACGCCCGAGATAGCGCGGGCGCTGATGGCGGAGTTGTCTGACGCTGACGTGCGCGCGCTCCTGTTGCAGCAGCTGGACGCTGTGGCCGATCAAACAGCACCGCAAGCGGCGGCTCGATCAAGCGTCATTGATCGATTGGCCAACCTGTGGGGCTCTTTCACAACGCCTGTGCGACTGGCCGTCGGCCGAATTGGCACCATTCCAGATGCCACAAATCGCGCGATTGCCCAGTTCATCGAAACCCATGGCGGGCCCGGGTCTGTCCTCGCGCTCTTCGGGATGATTGCGGCAATCGTCCTTGCAGCCTACGGGATCGAGTTGCTCTCGCGCCGCCTGATCAAAGTAAGCGAGGTCAACCAAGTATCGCAAGACGCCGGACTGGTGCCTGCCCTGTCCTATCTGGCGCGCCGGTTCTTTCGCGAAATCCTTGGTCTGATCGTCTTTTACGTGTCCCTGAGAATAATCGGATCGGCCGTTCTGACGCCCGTGCAATTGGCCTTTGCAGGCCCCATGGTCGCCAATCTCATCTGGTTCCCCAGGCTGGCTGCTGCCTGCTCGCGGTTTCTGCTGGCTCCAGAAGTGCCTGCGCTGCGGCTGGTCAATGCAGATGACGCAGGTGCCACCTTCCTGTACCGTCACCTCGTGGGACTGGTGCTGTGGTCTGGCATCACCATGTTCACAGTTTCCTTTTACACCACGAACGGCATCCCCACCGGTGAAACATACATCGGATTCTGGCTGGACAGCTTCGTATACATCTATCTGATCTGGATCATCTGGAGCGCCCGCGACACCCTGCGGCAGATGATGCTTGGCAAGGATCCGGACCGTACTGAGTTCGACATTGTTCTGTCGAATAACTTTCCCTTCTACGGCATCGTTGTAACGCTTGGAATCTGGGTTTTGGTCCAGACGTTGCTTGGTTCGGGCAACATGGCCGAAGTGCTTGCCGGGGCGCATTATGCAACGCTGTTCTGGCTGCTGATCGCTCCGGTGATCGACACGGCCATTCGCGGTCTCGTGCGGCATCTGGTGCCCCCGATGATCGGCGAAGGCCCCGTGGCCGAGCGCGCCCACCTGGCGACCAAGCGCAGCTATATCCGCATTGGCCGGGTGATCGCCATCGGCGCAATCCTGTTCGTGATTGCCGGTGTGTGGGATGTCAGCTTCAGCACCCTCATTCAGGATGGAGCCGGCATTGGCGACAACGTGTTCCGCTTCTTGCTGACCGTGGTGGTGGGCTATCTTGTCTATGAGGGCAGCTCGCTCTGGGTGAACCGTCAACTTGCCGCCGAGCAGACTGCACGGGGCATGACGATGGAAGACGCCGATGCAGAAACGGGTGGCCCAACCAGCTCGCGTCTGTCCACAGTCCTTCCCTTGCTTCTGATGACCACGCGTACAACGGTTGTCGTTATCTTTGGCTTGCTGGCCATCGGCAATCTGGGCATCGACATAACGCCGCTTCTGGCTGGTGCCGGTATTCTGGGTCTGGCCATTGGCTTTGGTGCGCAGAAACTGGTTTCAGATGTTGTATCGGGTGTTTTCTTTCTAATCGATGATGCCTTCCGCGTTGGCGAATATGTCGACATCGACGGCACCATGGGAGCGGTCGAAAAAATCTCGATCCGGTCGATGCAATTGCGCCATCACCGTGGCGCGGTGCACACGATCCCATATG
>NZ_JBASXK010000053.1:0-2410 GCF_049276915.1 Aestuariivita sp.
TCAGGAGCCTTTGACGTGAACGCGGTCTATGGCGATGGCAAGGGCCGCTGGGACGGCGTGCAATGGATCGAAACAGAGATGCAAGCCCGTGCAGCGCGGGCGGAGAAGATCGGCCTGCCGGACGTCAGATGGGCGATAAGCACCGAAAAGCTGACCGGCGATACAGCCGGTTATGGCCAGGTTGTGCCGCTTCTGGACCCATCAGATGATGCGCTGCGACTGCTGTGGCATGCACCGGTTGGCCCGGTCACTGCGCCGCTTGTCCCGGTGTTCATCGGCCAGACGGACGTTCCGGTTGAATATGGGCCGCACAGATATCTTACGACAGGCGAAAGCAGCCGGTTTCTGGACCACCGCCACAACCACGAAGAACCGGACCTGATTTCGACCGTGCCGCAAAATCGCGAGGTCACCCGCTCGGCGTTTCAGGTGCAAAAGCGCCTGATGCATCTGGCGTTTCGCCTGGGGCCGGTCACCCTGGGGGACATCCGGGCGCATTGGCGGGCGATGGAGGCCGGATTGGCGGAGGAATTGCCAAATATTGTGGCCTCGGCCGAGATCCTGATGGCGGCCGGGCGGGCAGACCTTGCGGCACAGGCCCTGACGCATTTCAGTTCGCAGGCCCTCTCGCTTGCCTTGCAAGATGCCGAGGCATTATCCGCGGCATATGAAGTTTTGCTTCGTAACGCCGGTGCCCTGAAAGACGGTGGAGCGGCGATCGTTCCCGAACAGATATGGTAGCCTCGGACACCGGTGACACAGCAGGGCGCGCAGGCTCTGACAGGGCATATGAGCCCGGGCAGATTCCCCGCCTTGATTGGGATCGGGGGCCGTGGAACCGCTGGACCTTTCAGAATATTGATCTGATCCTGCCAACCGCACCGATCCGTAAAGGCCCCCAAGTGACGGCCCTGCCGCAGGCTACAGGGTCATTGAATGCCTTCGGCTATCGTGGTGCAGACGGAGCGCCGACAACCTTCGGCCAGATGCTTGAAGAAACCTATACCGATGCGATGTTTGTCTGGAAAAACGGGCAGTGTCTTCACGAAAGCTACCACAACGCGATGAGCCCTCAGACATTGCACCTGCTTCAGTCCGTTTCAAAGTCGATTACAGCGACAGCGGCCGCTTGTCTTTTTGCAGAACGGATGATGGACCCTTCGGCACCCATTACCGACTATCTGCCCGAGCTGGGAAAAACCGCGTGGAACGGGGCGAGCGTTCAGCATGTCCTTGATATGACATCGGGCATGGCGTTCAACGAAACCTATGAGGCGCGGGACAGCGACGTTGGCAAAATGGACTTTGCCGCCAGGTGGAAACCTGCGCCGCCCGGTGTGGATGCGACATCCTGGCCGGGTTGTATCCGGGACCAGATATTGTCTCTTACCGACGCCGATGCGGGCCATGGGCAGCGTTTCAGCTATCACTCAATCGAGACGGAAGTTCTGGCACATGCCATGGAGCGCGTCACCGGGCAGCCTCTCGCCGAGATCATTTCCGACCGGCTGTGGAAGCCGCTGGGCTGTGAGAAAGATGCCAACATCACCGTTGATACGACGGGTTACGGCCTTGCCTGCGGTGGCATCAATGCGACGCTGCGCGATCTGGCCCGTTTTGCGATTGCTCTGGCAAATAATGGGGACGTCGGGGGTCGAAACGTTATCCCCCGCGCCTGGATTGCCGATATAAGGTGTGGAAACCATGGCCTTTTTGACGACGAGTCACGTCAGGATTTTCCCAATGGGCGCTACAGGAACCAGTTTTGGATTGAAGATGTCAGCGGCGAACGACATCTGTGTTTGGGCGTATTTGGCCAACTGATCTTTGTCTCGCCTGCCTCAAATTTCATCGCGGTCAAGCTCTCTTCATGGCCGAGCTTCTCAGACACAAAATGTCTCAATAGCACTTTGGCCGCGCTCCATGCCGTTGAAACCGGGTTTTCGTAAGCGTTTGCGAAATAAAGGAAAAAGATAACAACGCCCTTTTTTTGGGACCGATATTGCGACTCTCTGGAAACAGGCTACGACATGCAAGCAGTGAAAGTGCAGTTGGGAGTGCACGATTTTTGCCGTGATCGAACGGCTGGTTCGGGGGGATTCGCTGCATTGCAACAAATGGCCTGCCGCAGGTGCAAGTAAATGCTGCGTGAGCAATAGCCGCGGTAGCGAAAGGCGGGAAAGTCCGCATCTCTCTCCTTGATGCTTCCCGCAGCGAATGACCGCTCCGCCTATATCGGCCGACCTACGCCCGTCCCGCGGTTTGCATCGAATTTTGCTACCAGTTGAAACTTCGAAAAGGGCGCTTGCCCGAAAACGCCAACACACTGAAATTGCTTCACTTTTTTAATGCGCCCTTCTGAAGGCCTAGGGCGGTCGGTTAGAGACAAAGCGGGTTCAGAGACCGATTT
>NZ_JBASXK010000054.1:0-53033 GCF_049276915.1 Aestuariivita sp.
ACGAAAAGTTATTACAAAATGCCAGATCAATAAATACTTTTGTTGAGCGGCGAAAACTTAGACCAATCGGCTATGCTCCTTTCCCCCCTGCGCGGTGGCGGCACCCCCGCGGGCTTTTTCTCAGAAATAGCCCCCGGTTTCAATCGGGGTGGGCCGAGGAGCGATTGATGGTGAGGTCGACTGGGCAAGGGCCTGTATGCGCAGAAAGCGAGGTGCGGGGTGCGACTAGCGACTGCCCCGCGCCAAAGACAAGGAGACGACGCATGGACGACACGGACGTGATTTTGACCGTAACCCCACCTCGGGTTAGTCAAAACGAAAAAGTTTTACCTCAATATGCACATTTCCTCAATAAAGCACCGAATCCTGCAGGTGCCCGAAGCCTGGCGCTCAGCGATCTGAATTGCGTTCGGCAGCTTTGGCCGCGTCCCACAGTGCGTCCATCTCATCGAGGGTACTGTCTTCGGGACGTTTGCCCTGTTGCGCCAATGCGGTTTCGACAAACCCGAACCTGCGGATGAACTTTGCATTGGTGCGGCGCAGGGCGGCTTCGGGCTCGACGCCAAGATGGCGACCCAGATTGGCGAGAACGAACAGAAGATCGCCGAATTCTTCTTCGACCTTGTCCGTCGTCAGTCTGTCGCGCGCTTCGACCAGCTCGGCGGCCTCTTCGGTGATCTTGGCCAGCACATCGCCCGCATCGGGCCAGTCAAAGCCCACCCGCGCGGCGCGTTTTTGCAGCTTGTAGGCGCGCAGCAGGGCGGGCAGGCCAACGGCCACGCCGTCCAGCGTGCCTTTCTGGGCTTTTCCGGCACGCTCGGCGGCCTTGATCGCCTCCCAGTCGCGGGTCTGCTGTTCTGCGGATTTGTCCCGGCTTTCATCGCCAAACACATGCGGATGGCGCGCTACCATCTTGTCCGAAATCGCACGCACCACGGTTTGAAAGCTGAAGCGGCCGGCTTCCTCTGCCATCTGGGTGTGATAGACGGTCTGCAGCAACAGATCGCCCAATTCGCCTTCCAACTCGCCCCAGTCCGCGCGTTCGATGGCATCGGCCACCTCATAGGCTTCCTCGATGGTGTAGGGCGCGATGGAGGCAAAGTCCTGCTCGATATCCCAGGGACAGCCCGTATCGGGGTCACGCAGGCGGCGCATGATTTCAAGCAGCCGTTCGATACCGGCGTCCTGGTCGTGGATAAGAGGGTCGTCGGGCATTGCGGGTGGCCTCGGTCTGGTGTCAGATGCATGTGACGCAAACCTCAACCGTGAGTCCACCCCATGCCCGTGATCAACTCTATCGCTGCCATTGCCCCTGAGATGGCACAATGGCGTCAGCACCTGCACACGATCCCCGAACTGGGGCTGGAGTGCCCGAAGACAGCCGCATTCGTTGCAGATCGACTGCGCGAGTTCGGAGTGGATGAGCTGCATGAAGGCATCGCACAGACAGGGATCGTGGCGATCATCAACGGGCAGGGCGAGGGGCCGACCATTGGCTTGCGCGCAGATATGGACGCGCTGCCCATCACCGAAGAAACCGGCGTGCCCTATGCATCGACCCATTCGGGCCGGATGCATGCCTGTGGGCATGATGGACATACGGCCATGCTGCTTGGTGCCGCCAGGTATCTGGCCGAGACGCGCAATTTTTCCGGCCGCGTGGCGTTGATCTTTCAGCCCGGAGAAGAGGCGGGCGGTGGCGGCGAAGTCATGGTGCAGGAGGGCATCATGGATCGCTTTGATGTGTCTCAGGTCTATGCGATGCACAATGCTCCGCTGCTGGAAACGGGGACATTTCACACCAATCCCGGCCCCATCATGGCGGCGGCGGATACGTTCCACATTCATCTGACCGGCAAGGGCGGACATGGTGCGCGCCCCCATGATTGCATTGATCCGGTGGTGGCGGCCTGTTCGATGGTTCAGGCCTTGCAAACGATCGTGAGCCGAAACCTCAAACCAGCCGAGCGCTTGGTGATCTCGGTCACGCAGATCCACACGGGTACCACCGATAACGTGATCCCCGAGACAGCCTATATCAACGGCACGGTGCGCACCTTTGACAAGGAGGTGCAGGCCATGGTGGTGCGACGCATGCAAGAGATCGTGGACGGGCAGGCGGCCTCTTTCGGGCTGGAGGCGCGGCTGGAGTTTGAATACGGATATCCGCCCACGATCAATACGGCAAACGAGGCCGTCTTTGCGCTGGGTGTCGCGGCCGAGATTGCTGGCGAAGACCGCGTTGTCGGCGACAAGGAGCCGGTCATGGGAGCCGAGGATTTCTCGTATATGCTCGAGGCGCGGCCCGGGGCCTATCTGATGCTGGGTCAGGGCGAGGGGGCTGGCGTGCATCACCCGAAGTACAACTTCAATGATGAGATCGCGCCCGTGGGCGCATCCTTCTTCGCCCGTCTTGTCGAACGCGCGCAGCCATTGCGGTGACGCGTTGCGCCAACCCTACCCAATTCTCTGAAAGGACAGGCCCGATATGGCTTTGGAAGATGCAAGGAAACAGGTCGATCAGGCGTTTACGCGAGAGGATCTGAAAGGGGCGAGCTTCGAGAACAGCTTTGGCGGGGCGACCTCTTTCCTGCGCCGGCGGTATACAAAGGATCTGACCGGCGTAGATATCGCCATCACCGGTGTCGCGTTCGACCAGGCTGTGACCAACCGGCCTGGCACCCGATTGGGGCCAAGGGCGATCCGTGAAGCCTCGGCGTTGCAGGCGTTTGATCCTCCCTATGGCTGGCCCTTTGATGTGATGGAGACCTGCGCGATCATCGATTACGGAGATCTAGCCTTTGACTATGCCAACATTCCGGCGTTTCCGGCGGCACTGACCGAACATATCCGCGGAATTCTTGCAGCAGATGTGGCCAGTGTCACCCTGGGCGGGGATCACTATATCTCGTTCCCGATCCTCAAGGCCTATGCCGAAAAATTCGGGCCGATGTCTCTTGTCCAGTTTGATGCCCATTCCGATACATGGGCTGATGATGACATGGACCGGATCGATCACGGCACGATGTTTTACAAGGCCGTCAAGTCGGGGCTCGTGGACCCTGCGCGGTCGGTTCAGGTGGGTATTCGCACGACCAACGAAGACAATCTGGGTGTGCCCACTCTGGATGCGCGCTGGGTGCATGAAAACGGACCTGCGGCGGCTGTCATGCGGATCAAGGAGATTGTCGGAGATCACCCGGTCTATCTGAGCTTTGACATAGACGGTCTTGATCCGGCGTTTGCGCCGGGGACAGGCACGCCGGTCTGGGGCGGGCTGCATTCCTGGCAGGCGGCGGCGATTCTGCGTGATCTTGCCGGAATAAACATAAAGGGTGGAGATATTGTCGAAGTATCGCCTCCCTTCGATACCACCGGTGCCACCGCCATTGCGGGGGCGCATGTGGCCACTGAACTCTTGTGCCTGCTGGGATGGCATCTGCGATGACTGAACCGAACCAACCGATAAGCGGCAATGATCTGGCGCGGTTCTCGGGGCCGAACACCTTCATGCGCCTGCCACAGGCAACGGCGCTGGACGGGCTGGATGTCGCGATACTGGGGATTCCGATGGACATCGGCACCTCCTGGCGGTCAGGCACGCGGTTCGGGCCCAAGCAGATCCGCGCCGAAAGTGCGATGATCCGCCCCTATAACCTGCAGACCGGCGCGGCCCCGTTCGACAGCCTGAACATGGCTGATATCGGCGATCTGGCGATCAACACGTTTTCACTGTCAGACAGTCTGCGGATCATCCAGGAAAGCTATGGGCGGATCCTGACCAATCCTGCCATTCCGGTTGCCATGGGGGGCGATCATTCGATCACCCTGCCGATTTTGCGCGCGATTGCCAAAAAGCACGGCCCTGTTGCGCTGGTGCATGTGGATGCGCATGCCGATGTGAACGAAGAGATGTTCGGCGAACGTGAAACCCATGGCACTGTCTTTCGCCGGGCTTGGGAAGAGGGGCTGATCGAGCCGACCAAGACCTATCAGGTGGGCTTGCGCGGAACCGGTTATTCGGCTACCGATTTCACCGAAGCACAGGGCTGGGGCTTTCAGATGTGGCTGGCACCGGATTTGTGGCATCGCTCGCTGGTGGAACTGGGTGCGGAAATACGTCGCGATATCGGCAATAGGCCAACCTATGTGAGCTATGATATTGATAGCCTGGACCCGGCCTTTGCGCCGGGGACCGGGACGCCAGAGATCGGCGGTCTGACCACGCCACAGGCGATGGAACTGATCCGCGGGCTCAGGGGCCTGAACATCGTTGGTTGCGATATGGTAGAGGTTTCTCCGCCCTATGACCCGTCTGGCAACACGGCCCTGACGGCGGCAAACCTCCTGTTCGAGCTGCTCTGTGTGCTCCCTGGCGCAACATACAGATAATAAAGGCGCACCTGACGCACAAAATCGGGTGCGGACAGGCAGATGGGACGGTTCATGACAGCAATTTGGGTTTTGGTGGCCGTGATCGTGGTCGCCATGGGGTACATCCGGCTTGCGCCCAGCGATGTGGCGCGCTGGAATGTTGCCCCGGATGTAACCGAGAACGTGGATATGCCAAGCGGCGTCAGGCGGCTGTTGAAGGCCGAGCCGGCAACGCTTGGCCAGCTGGATGCAATCATCCGCGCCACACCGCGCACGCATGTTCTTGCAGGATCGCTGGACGAGGGATTGATCACCTACATCACGCGCAGCCGGATCATGGGGTTTCCCGATTACACGACGATCCAGGCCGACGGCGATTCAATCAAGATCCATGCGCGGTTGCGCTTTGGAAAATCAGATATTGGAGTGAACCGAGCCCGTGTTGATCAGTGGCTTGCGCAGCTCAAACAGGTCCAGACCGGGAGCTAGCTGAGAGCTGAGACAGCCTTGGGACACCTCGCGCCACATCGGGACATTCAGCGACATCTGGCATTGCGCCATGAACATGCGGCCATCGACCTGCAGGCAGATCGTTTCTCCCAGTTCGACACGCGCACCGCCGGTGTCGGTGCAATAGCAGTCAATCGTCTTTCCGCCGGGCCCAACCACATCGGACCAGGCAGCCGAGCCGGTGACCGTCAAAACAACAGATAGAACAGCGATCCCTTTCATGACGACATCTTACCACAGCCCGCGCACTTGACCAAACCCCCTTAACTGCTCAGAAGGCCGCATGATCCCCGAAGACCGCCTTATGCAGATTGTTCAACGGTTCCAGTTTCTGGAGGCGAAGATGGCTGCCGGCACGGATGGCGCGGATATTGCGACGCTGGCGCGCGAGTATTCCGATCTCAAGCCGGTCGTGGATCAGATCGGGACCTGGCAGCAGATTCGCCGGGATATCGAGGACGCCAAGGCCATGCTGGATGATCCCGACATGAAGGCCCTGGCAGAAGAAGAATTGCCCGAGTTGGCCGCGCGTCTGCCCGAGGTGGAGCATGCATTACAGCTTGCGTTGCTGCCTCGGGATGCGGCGGATACGAAACCCGCGATTCTTGAGATCCGGCCCGGCACGGGGGGCGATGAGGCGGCGCTGTTCGCGGCGGATCTTTTGCGAATGTATCATCGCTATGCTGAACGCCGGGGCTGGCGGGTCGAGATCATCGAAGAACAGATGACGGAACTCGGGGGGGTCAAGGAAGTCATTGCGCAGATCAAGGGCGAGAACGTCTTTGCGCGCATGAAATACGAATCCGGCGTGCATCGCGTGCAGCGTGTGCCCAGCACTGAAAGCGGCGGGCGCATTCATACTTCGGCGGCCACCGTGGCTGTGTTGCCCGAGGCGGAAGGGGTGGATATCCAGATCGACGCCAATGATCTCCGTATCGACACGATGCGTTCATCCGGGGCCGGGGGGCAACATGTGAACACCACCGATTCGGCGGTGCGCATCACGCATATCCCGTCCGGAATCGTTGTGACGAGTTCGCAGAAGTCCCAGCATCGCAACCGCGAGATCGCGATGGATGTTCTGAAAACCCGGCTTTTTGATCTTGAGCGGCAGCGTCAGCATGACGAACGCTCGGCAGATCGCGCCGCGCAAGTCGGCACCGGTGACCGATCGGAACGGATTCGCACCTATAACTTCCCGCAAGGACGGATGACCGATCACCGGATCAACCTCACGCTCTACAAGCTGGACCAGATCCTGCAGGGTGATCTTGACGAGGTGATCGATGCGCTGGCCGCAGATGCTCAGGCGCGTCTGTTGGCGGATATGCAATCATGACGACCGCCGCCGAGGCCATGGTTGCGGCCACAGCGCGCCTCAGGGCGGCCGGGGTCTCGGACCCGGCGCGGGATGCGCGGGTTCTGCTGGCGCATGCGGCCCGGATCGAGGCGTCGCGCGTGACGTTGATCGCGCCCGAGGATCTGGAGCCCGAGATCGAGGAACGCTATGATCAGCTGATCTCACTGCGCGCTGTGCGCGTGCCGGTTTCTCATCTGTTGGGGGAGCGGGATTTTTATGGCCGCAGGTTCAAGATCAATCGCGAAGTACTTGATCCCAGACCAGAAACAGAGACTTTGATCGAGGCCGCATTGGCACAACCCTTTACCCGCCTGCTGGATCTGGGCACCGGTTCGGGGGCTATTCTGGTAACGCTTCTTGCGGAAAACCCCGAGGCCACGGGGCTGGGCATCGACCTGAGCGAAGCGGCCTGTCTGCAGGCGGCAGCCAATGCGGTGCTGCACCGTGTTCAGTCGCGAGCCGAAATCCTGCAGTCTGACTGGTTTGGTGCGGTATCAGGATCTTTTGATCTGATCGTGTCGAACCCGCCCTATATCGCGGCGGAAGAAATGCCCGGCCTTGAAGAGGAAGTGCGCCACCATGAACCGGAAATGGCCCTGACCGATGGCGGCGATGGTCTGAGTGCCTATCGCGAGATCGCGAGGTCAGCCCCGCATCATCTGGCTCAGGGTGGCAGGCTGCTGGTTGAAATCGGGCCCACACAGGGCGCGCAGGTGATGGAAATCCTTGCTCGATCGGGGTTCACGGACCTCAATTGCCTGCAGGATCTGGATCGTCGCGACCGGGTTGTGGTGGCCCGGATCGGCAAAGATATGCGTGAGTGACAGGAAAAAGAGCGATTTGCGCGACTTTTCACTGAAAAATGCTTTTGGGCTCTTGTCTGAAAGGTCAGGACATGCTTACTCAGGGATGTTCGCCAACGCAGCGCCTCTGGCGCGCGGGCAGACCACCTAATCCGAAAAGTCGTGCAATCGTCGTGGCTGATCAAAGCGCAAGGAACGCGACAAAATCGGGTTTCGTTACAGTTCACATAAGGCTGACTATAGTTACATGAGATCTTCCAAGTCACGCTCGCGGACAAAGTCGAACCGCAACCGACCCTCTGGCGGCAACGTCGTCAATCGGGTGTTTGATAGTTCCGGTCCCGAAGGCAAAGTGCGCGGGACTCCGCAGCAAATCATTGACAAGTACAACCAGCTTGCTGGCGACGCCCAGCGTGCGGGTGATCGGGTCGCGGCCGAAAACTTTCAGCAACATGCCGAGCATTACCTGCGCTTGCTGAGCGAGGCGCAGCGCGAGATGGACAGCCGCCGGGAAGAGCAGGAGCGGCATAACCGCGAACGCCAGGCGGAACGCGATCGCGACCGCCCGGATCGCCCGGATCGTGACGGCGATGGACATCAACCCCAGGCTCAGTCTCAGCCCCAGTCCGAGAACGAGCAAGGCTCATCCGGTCTGGAACTGGCCGATGAGGACAGCTCGGATGGTGATAGCGGGTTGGTGGAAACGCCCGAAGCCTCTCCGAAAAAGCGCCGCAAACCGCGCCGCAAACCATCCGAAGCAGGTCCAGAGGCCGAAGCTGCACCCGGTGGATCTTCTGAAGCAGCCGAGTAAGCGCCTGATTTGACTGCTTACGCGTCAGTAAAGCGAACCTTGCCGATGAAGGGCAGGTTTCTGTTTCTTTGGGCAAAATCGATTCCATAGCCCACGACAAACTCATCCGGGATCTCAAAGCCGATCCAGTCGGCGCGAATGTCGACCTCGCGCCGCGACGGTTTGTCCAGCAGGGCAATGGTGCGCAGTTTGGCAGGTTTGCGGCTGAGCAGCAGGCGCGTCACATGGGCCAGAGTGAATCCCGTGTCCACGATATCTTCGACCACCAGCACGTCGCGGCCTTCTATGGCACCGCGCAGGTCCTTGAGGATTCGGACCTCCCGGCTGGTTTCCATCCCGTCGCCATAGGACGAGGCCTCAAGGAAATCGACCTCGACCGGCAGATCCAGCTCACGCACCAGATCGGCGATGAATACAAAGCTGCCCCGCAGCAGGCCGACGACAATCAGCTTGTCCGTATCGGCGAATTCGGTGCGAATGTCGCGGCCAAGTTCTTCGATCCGTGCGGCGATTGACTTGGCCGAGATCAGTGTGTCGATGACATATGGCCGCTCTGGCATGGCTTACCTCTTGATTTTGCGGGCCAACCATAAGACATGAGCGCCCCAAGTCACGTGAAGAAAGCTATGTTTTTCCATGCCAACACATTCCGAGACGCGCAGCCTGCCTTACACCGCCCAGCAGATGTATGATCTGGTGGCGGATGTGGCGCTTTATCCGGAGTTCTTGCCATGGTGTGCAGCCGCGCGCATCCGCCGGATCGTGCCGGAAGGAGATACCCGGAGGATGGAGGCTGATCTGGTGATCTCGTTCAAGGTATTTCGCGAGAAGTTTGGCAGCCGGGTGATCTTGCATGACGCGCAGAAGCGGATCGACACCGAATACCTGGACGGGCCATTTCGATACATGAAGTCGACCTGGGCCTTTCGCGATGTCGAGGGTGGGTGCGAGGTGGATTTCTTTGTCGACTTCGAGTTTCGCAATGCTGTTTTGCAAGGCATCATAGGCGTTGTCTTTAACGAGGCGATGCAGCGCATCGTGCGTGCCTTCGAACGCCGGGCGAATGATCTTTACGGGCGCGGCGCGGCCTAGAGACTGTTCAGCGCATCCCCGAGCATCTTTAGTGCATGATCGCGCGCCGCCATACGCACGCGTTCGCGCCCCAATGCGCCGAACTCGACCGTGTGCGTGCGCGTTGGCGCGCCATGCGTGGCAAGGCCAAAGCATACCCGACCTTCGGGCTTGTGCTCGGAGCCGCCGGGACCAGCGATGCCGGTGATGGACACGGCAAGCTGCGCATCGGAATTTCTCATGGCTCCTTCGGCCATTTCTGCTGCCACTTCTTGCGAGACAGCGCCGAAACTGGAGAGTGTCGTGGATGAAACCCCCAGCATCGCCTCTTTGGCGGCATTGGAATAGGTGACAAAGCCTCGATCCACGACCGCAGATGACCCGGCAATGTCGGTAAGGGCGGCAGAGACCATTCCGCCAGTACAGCTTTCCGCTGTGGCGATCATGACGTGTTTTTCTTTCGCGCTATCAATAATTTGTGCGGCGTTCATAAGCCAAGAAACCCATGGTAGAGTCCGGCCAGAACCGCCACGCAGAGCGCTGCCAATGCGCCGGCGATCACATCGTCCAGCATGACTCCGAACGCGTCCTTGCGCCGGTCGGCCCAGCCCACCGGGCCGGGTTTGAAGATGTCGAAGGCGCGAAACAGAACAAACGCGGCAATACAGCCGGGCCAGAGTGCCGTGATGGCGATCTCGTGCTGCGTTGCAGGCCAGGACAGCGCCCAAAGCGCGAGCCATTGCCCGGCGACTTCGTCGATTACGATTTCGGAGGGGTCGTGATCGTCCATGCCTCGGGTCGCTTCGGCCGTTGCCCACCAGCCCAGAAAGAATACAACCAGCGTGGCGGCGGCCAGCAAGGCAAAGCCCCCAACCATGTGCAGGCCCCATGCCATCGGCAGGGCGGCCAGCGATCCCCAGGTTCCCGGAGCGGGGCGCAGGGTGCCCACGCCAAAGACGGTGGCGATAAGCCGGGGAATCATGCCGAAACCAAAGCGACGGTGGCGAGCGAGGCGATACCTTCTCCGCGTCCCGTAAAGCCAAGCCGCTCGGACGTCGTCGCCTTGACCGAGATCTGGCCCATGTCCAGACCCATCAGCCGCGCCATTTCACGGCGCATGTCACTCGCATGGGGTCCGATCTTGGGAAACTCGCAGACCAGCGTGCAATCCACGTTGCTGATCCGATAGCCGCGCGTCACGGCCAGTTCTACGGCATGGCGCAGGAATATCTCGCTTGCAGCGCCTTTCCATTGTGGATCGGAAGGCGGGAAGTGCTGGCCGATATCGCCATCCGCCAGCGCGCCATAGATCGCATCTGTGACGGCGTGCATGCCCACATCCGCATCCGAATGCCCCTGCAAGCCGCGGTCGAATGGCACGCGTACGCCGCAGAGCATCACATGATCCCCCTCTCCAAAGCGGTGCACGTCATAGCCATTGCCCAATCTGATATCCATGTTCCGTCCCAGTATCTGTGCCGCCCGGTCAAAATCCTCGGCGCGGGTGATTTTCAGGTTGTTCTCATCGCCGGGCGTGATCGTGACCGTAACGCCAGCGGTGCGGGCGATCTCAACATCATCCGCGGCGTCAGTGGCAAAGCGGCGGTGCGCATTCAGGATGACTTCAAGGTCAAAGCCCTGCGGGGTTTGTGCACGAAAAAGACCCTCGCGGTTGCAAGTGCCCGCTACGCGCCCGTCCTGTCCTTGCCAAAGCGCGTCTACCACCGCCAGTGCAGGTGCTGCGGCTGGACCGCTTTTCAGCGCGCTCAGCACGCCGTCGATCACATCGCGGCTGACGCAGGGGCGGGCAGCGTCGTGGATGAGGACCTGATCGAACCGCCCCTCCAGCGCCTCCAGCCCCGCCAGCACCGAGCCACGCCGCGTCTGTGCGCCGGTCACGATCTCAAGGCCTGTGTCCTGGGGCCAGGGGGCGGTTTCCAAGTCATCGGGATGAACGACCAGAACCAGATGGCTGATGTCCGGGTGGTTGTGAAAGGCGGCGAGCGTATGCGCTACAACCGTCTGTCCCGCAAGAGCGCGCCATTGCTTTGGCATGCCCCTTCCGGCGCGGGTGCCGCGTCCGGCGGCAACGATGATGGCGGCTGTGGTCTTGGGCACGGGTGCGTCCGAATTTGCGTATCGCGTCTTGTGTAGGCTGCAGGCGCGAAAGGGACAATCCCCAGGTGGGATTGCCTAATTTTTAGGCGGGCGCTGGATTTTGCACCATTCAGCCCCACGTCTCCATTGAGAGCCGGTGCTCTGCGCACTAGCACAGACATACAAACAAGGTTTTTGCCCGTGCCGATTCACCTCTCCACAACCAAGCTTACGCCGCCGGTTTTCCTGGCACCCCTTGCGGGGATTACCGATCGCCCCACGCGGGATCTGGTCGCGTCGTTCGGTGCGGGCCTTGTTGTGAGCGAGATGGTGGCAAGCCAGGAAATGGTTCAGTCCAAACCGGGCGTGCGCGAACGCGCCGAGATCGGCGCGGATGTGGCGGGGACGTCGGTGCAGATAGCCGGGCGCGAGGCCCATTGGATGGCCGAGGCGGCGCGGCAGGTGGCGGCGAACGGCGCGCGGATCATCGACATCAACATGGGTTGCCCGGCCAAGAAGGTGACCAATGGCTATTCCGGCTCGGCGTTGATGAAGACGCCGGATCACGCCTTGAGCCTGATCGAGGCCGTTGTCGAGGCGGTCGACGTGCCGGTGACGCTCAAGACGCGGCTGGGATGGGATGATGATTGTCTGAACGCTGCCGATATCGCGCGCCGGGCAGAAGATGCCGGGGTGCAGATGATAACGATTCATGGCCGCACCCGATGCCAGTTTTACAAGGGGCACGCTGACTGGGCCGCGATCCGCCCGGTGGTCGAGGCGGTAGATATTCCGGTGATTGCCAATGGTGATATCGTCGATGCCGTGACAGCGCGGGGCGCTCTGGATCAATCCGGTGCAGCGGGTGTGATGATCGGGCGGGGCGCGCAGGGGCGTCCGTGGGTTCTGGCACAGGTGGCCCACGCGCTTCATGGCACGCCAGCCCCCGAAATCCCGACCGGTGCCGATCTGGTGCGCATGATCAGCGATCACTACGAGGCAATGCTGATGTTTTATGGACAGGACCTGGGTCTGCGCGTCGCGCGCAAGCATCTGGGCTGGTACATGGATGACGCAGGTACCGACCCGGGGCTTCGCCGCGCGATCCTGACGGCGCGGGATCCACAAGAGGTGTTGCGGTTGCTGCCCGACGCGGTTGCCCGGCCGGATGAGGTTGCTGCATGAACTCGGACAAGTCCATCTGGGCCTCTCTGCCGATCCCGGCCTTTCTGATCGACAGTGATGACCGCATCACGGATGTGAATTCAGCCGGCGAAGGGTTTCTGAATGCCTCTGCACGCTCTGTGCAGGACGTGCCGGTCTGGGATCTGATTGCCGTTGATGCCCCTCTGGAGGAAGCATTGCAGCGCGCGCGCCTCAATGGCACGCCGCTGTTTGTGAACGATGTGGATGTGGGCACCGGGAACCGGGCTCCCTTGCAATGCGCGTTGCAAATCGCGCCGCTCGTCAATCATCCGGGCATGATGATCCTGATGATTTCGCCGCGCGAACTGGCCGGTCGGATGACGCAGAGTCATTCGGTCAAATCCGCCGCGCAGTCTGCGATCGGCATGGCGGAAATGCTGGCCCATGAGATCAAGAATCCCCTCGCTGGTATCACCGGCGCGGCACAGCTTCTCAGCATGAGCCTCAGTCAGGAAGACCTTGAACTCACAGATCTGATTGTGGCCGAGAGCCGCCGCATCGTGAAGCTTCTGGAGCAGGTCGAACAGTTTGGAAACCTCTCGGCTCCTGACCTGAAGCCTGTCAATATTCATGATGTGCTGGACCGAGCACGCCGTTCGGCGCTGTTGGGGTTCGGGGCGCATATGCGCATCATCGAAGACTATGACCCCTCGCTGCCGCTGGCCTATGGTGATCCGGACCAGTTGCTGCAGGTGGTGCTGAACCTGCTCAAGAACGCCTCGGAAGCGGCCGGGGATGTTGGCGGCGATATCCGCATCCACACCTATTTCGAGCACTCGTTCCGCCTGCGCCGCAGCGACGGATCGGGGCATTCATTGCCGCTTCAGATCGAAATAATCGACGATGGCCCCGGCCTGCCTGACGCCATCAAGGCTGACATTTTCGATCCGTTCGTGTCGGGCAAGGAAAATGGCACCGGGCTGGGGCTGGCTTTGGTGAGCAAGATAATCTCTGACCATGATGGTTGGATTTCCGTGACGTCCGTACCTGGGCGCACCGTGTTTCGCCTGTCCTTGCCGCGCGCTCCGCGCGGTGAGGCGGCTTTAGGAGGATAGACGCGCATGGATGGGACCGTTCTGGTTGCTGACGACGATCGCACAATTCGTACCGTTTTGACCCAAGCTCTGACCCGGGCTGGGTGCAAGGTGCATGCCACAAGCTCTCTGACCACGCTGATGCGCTGGGTGGCAGAGGGAAAGGGCGATGTCGTGATCTCGGATGTCATCATGCCCGATGGAAACGGGCTGGAAATGCTGCCGAAGATCGCCCAGGACCGCCCCGGTCTTCCGGTGATCGTAATCTCGGCGCAAAACACGATCATGACGGCCATTCAGGCCGCAGAGGCCGAGGCCTATGATTACCTGCCCAAGCCGTTTGATCTGCCCGATCTGATGAAGCGCACCGCGCGTGCGCTGGAGATGAAGCGCCGCACGCCCTCGGAGGCGCAGCGCGAAGTCGATGAGCGACCCGATGACCTGCCTCTGGTGGGACGCACGCAGATCATGCAGCAGCTTTACCGGCTGGTGGCGCGGGTGATGAACACGGACCTGCCGGTGCTGATCTCGGGGGAAAGCGGTACGGGCAAGTCCCTGATCGCACGGGCGATCCATGACTTCTCGGACCGGCGCACATTGCCGTTCATCACCATCACGGCGGCGGATATCCGCGACCTTGAAGGCCCTGCACGGGTGCTGGCGCGGGTCAAGGGCGGCACGCTGTTGATTGATGAGATCGGCGACATCGAAGATGAATTGCAGGCGCGGATCGTGCGCATGATGGATGCACCGGGCGATCATGTGCCGCGCTTCATGGCGACCTCTCAGACCGATCTGACCCATGCGATGGACTCCGGACATATCAGGCAGGATTTCTATTACCGTTTGTCGGGGGCGACGATCCACGTGCCTGCCGTGCGTGAACGGGTGGATGATATTCCGCTTTTGGCAGAACATTTTCTGGCCCGCGCAGAACGCGACGGATCGCCCATTCGCCGGTTGAGTGCCGAGGCGGGTGAGCTGTTTCGCGCCTATAGCTGGCCCGGAAACGTGCGCCAGTTGGAAAACGCGGTACGTCGTCTTGTGCTGACCAGCCGCGCCGAGGAAATCGCGCGCAGTGAGGTCGAAGGCGTGCTGGGCTCTCAACCCGAGATGGAACCGGTTCTGGGCTCTGGCGATGCGGAAAAGCTGTCTGCATCAGTGGCGCGCCACCTCAGGCGGTACTTTGATCTGCATGGCAACATGCTGCCGCCTCCGGGGCTGTATACGCGAATCTTGCGGGAGGTTGAGATGCCTCTGATCGAGATCGCCCTCGATGCGACAGGCGGTAATCAGGCAAAATGCGCTGAACTTCTTGGTATAAACCGTAATACCCTCAGGAAAAAGATCACTGATCTGGATATACAGGTGACACGGCGCCGCAAATTGATGTAAATTCGCCACATAACCGTGGCGGCGTAGCCTCAATTTGCAGGACCTTATCTTGTGAGAGTGCTGCGCAAGACCACGATATATGGCGGTCAGTCGCATCGAGCGGCGCATCAAGGTGAGGGCATCGGGTGGTATCCCGGGCACAAGGTAATCATTGGGTCCAGAGAATGAGGCGCGTCAGCAAGACGCGGCGGCTGCGCAATGCAGGCACGCTGGGTCTTGTGCTGCTGGGCCCCTTGCTTGCGCTGGCGACCTTTCTGGTTCTGGGGCCGTTTGATCAGGGTGCCTCTGCACTCAGCCTGCGCCTCGTGCTCTTGGCCGATCTTGTCTATGTGCTGGTGGTGGCCACGCTTGTCCTTGGCTCTGTCGCGCGTCTTGTCGCGGCGCGTCGGGCGCAATCGGCGGGCTCGCGTCTGCACCTGCGACTGACAGGTGTGTTTGCGCTGCTGGCGCTGATTCCCACAGTGACGGTGGCGATTTTCGCGGTTCTGACCGTGAATGTCGGTCTTGAAGGCTGGTTCTCGGACAGGGTCAGCCGGGTGGTCGGGTCTTCTCTGGCCGCGGCCGAAGCTTACGAGTCAGAGCAGCGCGAGGATCTGGCCGAGGATGCGCGGGCTTTGGGCCGCTACATCGACGCCAGTCGTACGAACACGTTCTTCATGAATGACGGAGAGATCCGGCAGGTTCTGGGAACCGGCCAGTCGCAAATCCAGCGGGGTTTGCGCGAAGCCTATGTGATTGATGGCACCGGTGAAATCCGCGCCCGGGGCGAGGGTTCCTATCTCTTTGATTTCGAGAAACCGTCACTGGAACAGATCGCCGCCGCCAGTGACTCCGGGCTGACCATCATCGAGGATTGGGACAATAACGAATTTCGCGCGCTGGTGCGGCTTGAAGCCTTTGTGGATCGCTTTCTGTACGTCAGCCGAGTGGTGGATGGTGAAATCCTGAACCTGCTTGATGATACGCAGGAAACCGTGCGGCTCTATCAACAGCTGGAAAGCGAGCGGGGGCGGGTGCTGTTCGAATTCGGCCTTCTCTACCTGGGTTTTGCCGTCATTCTGATTCTTGCGGCGATCTGGCTGGGCTTGTGGTTTGCCGAACGGTTGTCGCGCCCTGTGGGGCGGCTTGCCGGGGCGGCGCAACAGGTGGGCGCTGGTGATCTGGATGTGCAGGTCATCGAAGAAGAGGGCGATGACGAGATCGCCATGCTGGGCCGCTATTTCAACCAGATGACGCGCCAGCTCAAGGGTCAGCGCGAGACGCTTCTGGACAACAACCGCCAGATCGAACGCCGTCGCCGCTTGTTTGATTCCGTGCTCAGTTCGGTGACATCAGGTGTTGTGGGGCTGGATTCGGATGGTCGGGTGACTTTTGTGAACCGCTCGGCGGAACGTCTGCTGGACTGGAGGGGAACCGAACAGTCCCTGGTCCTCAAAGTCGCAGTGCCCGAGTTCGGCGAGATGTTCGACCAGCTGAAAACCGGTGCCCAGGAGGTCGCGCAGGACGAGATCCGTGTGACGCGCAATGGACGACAAGAGAATCTGCTGGTGCGCATGGCAACGCGGCGCAATGAGGATGGCCGCCTTGAAGGCTATGTGGTGGCCTTTGATGACGTGACCGATCTGGTCAGTGCCCAAAGGATGGCGGCCTGGGGCGATGTGGCACGTCGGATCGCCCATGAGATCAAGAACCCGCTGACCCCGATCCAGTTGAGCGCCGAGCGCATCAAACGCAAGTTTGCACCGCAAGTGGGTGACGATCGCGACAAGCTGGAACAAATGACAGACGTGATTGTGCGTCAGACCAATGACTTGCGGCGCATCGTTGATGAGTTTTCGAAATTCGCCCGTATGCCGGAACCCAATCGAAAGGTCGAAGACCTCACTCAATTGCTCAGTGATGCCGTGTTGCTGCAACAGACCGGACAGCCTGATGTCGCCATCTCGGTCGAGCTTCCGGATCATCCGGTAACGACCGATATCGACGACACCATGATCAGTCAGGCGCTGACGAACCTGATCAAGAATGCAGGAGAAGCCATTGAATCCCTGCAGAAAAAAGGCGCGCCGGACGATCATGTACCGCAAATACGCATCGCATTGGATGCGGACGAGATGCGCGCCCGCATTACCATATCAGACAATGGCATCGGCCTGCCCGAAGACCGGGCCCGGCTGTTTGAACCCTATGTAACCACCCGCGACGCAGGAACCGGATTGGGCCTGCCGATCGTGAAGAAGATCATCGAAGAACATGGCGGCACCCTCGCGCTGGAAGATGCCCCTGTGTTTGAAGGTCAATCCCACTTCGGTGCGATGGCAGTGATTCAGCTGCCCGTGTCCTCTGCTGCGCCCCTCGTGGCCGGCGAAAATTTTATCCAATCCCAAAAGATGCAGGATCAAGATGAGTGATATTCTGATTGTAGATGACGAACGCGATATCCGCGAATTGGTCTCGGATATCTTGGAAGATGAAGGATATAGCACCCGGCTGGCAGGCACCTCGGATGAGGCGATGGCGCAGGTCAGTGCGGAACCACCCGGTTTGCTGATCCTCGATATCTGGCTGAAAGACAGCAATATGGATGGCATCGACATCCTCAAGGCCGTCAAACGGGACAATCCGGATATCCCCGTGGTCATCATTTCCGGTCACGGCAATATCGAGATCGCGGTCGCTGCGATCAAACAGGGTGCCTATGACTTCATCGAAAAGCCCTTTAATATCGACCAGTTGCTGGTTGTCATCCGGCGCGCGATGGAAACGTCACGCCTGCGTCGCGAGAACCTGTCCCTGAAACGCCGCGACAGTGGCACGGCTCAGATGGTTGGCCAATCCGGCTCGTTTCGTGCCCTGGTCGGCCAATTGGACAAGGTCACCAAGTCCAACGGCCGTGTGATGCTGACCGGGCCCGCCGGTTCCGGCAAAGAGATCGCAGCGCGCTATATCCACGCCAATTCCAATCGCGCCTCGGGACCGTTTGTAACGGTCAACTGCGCCTCGATCGAACCGGATCGGATGGAAGAAGTGTTGTTTGGCCGTGAAGGCTCGGACCGTGGCGTCGAGCCGGGCCTGCTGGAAGAGGCCCATGGCGGAGTGGTCTATTTCGATGAGGTCGCGGATATGCCGTCTGGCACCCAGTCCAAGATCCTCCGGGTTCTGGTCGACCAGCAATTTCAGCGTGTTGGCGGCAATGACAGGATTCGCGTGGATTTGCGGGTGATCTCTTCGACCAACCGGGATCTGGCCGCCGAGATCGAAGCCGGGCGTTTCCGTCAGGAACTCTATCATCGCCTGAATGTCGTGCCGATCGCGGTGCCCGCGCTTGAGGAGCGGCGCGAGGATATTCCGGTACTGGCGGAACATTTCATCGGTATGTGCATCGAAACCCAGGGACTGCCGATGCGCACAATCTCGGAAGAGGCCGCAGCACTGATGCAGACGATGGTCTGGCCGGGGAATGTGCGTCAGCTCAAGAACCTGATCGAACGGGTTCTGATCCTTGGCGATGGCACCGGTCCGATCGAGGCGCGGGAATTGCCCTCGGACGGAGACAGCGATGGCGAAGAGGGGCGGGTCGTTCTGTCCGGGATCATGGCATCGCTGCCGCTGCGCGAAGCACGCGAGGCCTTCGAGCGGGAATACCTGCTTACCCAGATCAACCGCTTTGGTGGCAACATCAGCCGCACGGCGTCTTTTGTCGGGATGGAGCGCAGTGCGCTGCATCGCAAGCTGAAGTCATTGGGAGTTGTGACCTCGAACAAGGCAGGCTCGCGGATTGCGCATCTTGAAGATGAAGAGGCCGAATCCGCATGATCCGCGCCGTGATGACCGCCTGACGCCTTTTGTTAACCCCGGTTCACGATCTGAAAGCTGCCATCGTCGTTGCGGATCGCACAGCTGTTTGGCGTGAGTGCCGGTAATCTCGTGGTCGCGCTCGGCGGCGCGGCATTTGCCACGGATTGCGGACAGGCTGGCAGCGAAACCGGGGTATAGCCAAGCCGAGCCATGCAGCGATCGGCCAGCTGGCCTCGGAGCTGGGCGTTCACATCCACCTCGTAGATGAGCCCCGGTTCCCAATATCCACCGCGGATCGTGCAGGCCCCAGCGGCGTTGCAATACTGTCGCGGCGGAATGTAGATGCTGGGATCACGCCGTATCTGGTTGGCCACTGGAGCATCCTTGAGAGCCGCGACACGGCATGTCAGACGGTCGTCCTCCATCTTGGCGACCGTGACACCGGGGCGATAATAGAGCGACAAGGGCTGACAGCCCGAAACAAGCAATGTGGCAAGAAGGATCATGGTCATGCGCATGGTGGCAATAGTGACTCAGCTTCGTGCGGCTGACAATTGATTTGACCGGGCCGGGGGCATCTGCCATTCAAAAGGCTCAGTAAATTTGCCCAAGCTGGGACCATATAGATGAAGGTCATCATTTGCGGGGCCGGCCAGGTTGGCTGGCAGATCGCACGCCACCTGTCGGGCGAGCTGAACGATGTCACTGTGGTGGATAACGACCCGGATCTGGTGCGTCGCGCGACCGATACGCTGGATGTGCAGGGTATTGCGGGCTTTGCCTCCTATCCCGATGTGCTGGACCGTGCGGGGGCGCGCGACGCTGACATGATCATCGCGGCAACCTATTCGGACGAGGTGAACATGGTCACCTGTCAGGTGGCTCATTCGGTGTTTTCCATCAATCGCAAGATCGCCCGTTTGCGCAGCCAGTCCTATCTGAATGCGATCTATTCCGACCTCTATCGCCGCGATCACCTGCCGATCGACGTGGTGATCAGTCCCGAGCGCGAAGTGGCGGCGGCTGCGATGCAGCGCCTGTCGGCACCGGCGGCATTTGACATCGAAACCTTCATGGAGGGCAAAGCGCAGTTTCTCGGAGTGCGTATCGCCGAAGACTGCCCGATCGTGAACACAGCACTGCGCCAGTTGACCGACCTGTTTTCAACGCTGCGCACTATCGTCGTGGGGATCCGCCGGGATGGCACGCTGTTTGCTCCGGAAGCAGGCGATCAGTTGTTCGTTGGGGATGATTGTTACCTCTTTACCCATGCCGATGATGTTGCACGCACCATGGAAATCTTCGGCAAGACCCAGAAAAAACAGGAACGTGTCGTGATTGTTGGGGGGGGCAATGTCGGTCTGACCGTCGCCAAGGCGCTGGAAGATCAGGCAAGCCGCATCCGGGTCAAAGTAATCGAGCGCGACCGCAGTTGCGCCGAACGTGCCGCCGAGGCGTTGGAGCGCACAATCGTGCTGCATGGCGACGGGCTGGATGCTGCCCTGTTGAACGAGGCCGGCATCAAGCGCGCAGATGCCATGCTGGCTGTTACGGATGACGACAAGACCAACATGCTGGCCGCTGTGCGCGCCAAGGCCGAAGGCTGCCCGATGGCGATTGCGCTGATCAATGATCCGACGCTGGTGCCCTTGATGGCCCCCTTGGGCATCGACGCCTATATCAACCCGCGCGCCACGACCGTCAGTTCGATCCTGCGCCATATCCGCCATGGCAGGGTGCGGCAGGTCTATTCCATCGGGGATGCCGAGGCCGAGGTGATCGAAGCCGAGGTACTCTCGACGTCGCCCATGGCCGGGCAGCGCCTGCGCGACATCGATTTTCCCGAAGGCGTGTTGGTCGGTGCCGTGATGAAACAGGGCGAGGTCGTGCGCCCGGTGGGCGGCACGCGCATCGACGAGGGCGATGTGGTCGCCATTTTCGCGATGTCAGACGACGTGCCAGAGGTCGAGCGGCTGATGCAGGTCTCGATCGACTTTTTCTGAGGTATGGCGCGCAGAGATCAGCAGAGTGGATTTTGGGGCGGGCAGCCTCTGTTCGTGCTGTTGCTGGGGATATCGGCGCTGTCGATGTATGTGCCGGCAGCCCATGCGCTTATCCGCGATGATCACCCCACTTCGCGCTCGTTTTTCTATGCAGGCACGCTTGGGCTGATCGTGGTGATGCTGATTGCCATCGTGCTGTCTTCGCGCACGGGGCGGCATGGGGCATTCGGGCAGCTTCTGTCACTTCTAGCGGCGTTCGTGTTTGTTCCGCTGTTTCTGGCGGTACCGTTTCATGATGCCCTGGGGACGACCCGGTTTTTGAACGCCTATGTCGACATGGTGTCGTCACTGACGACAACCGGCGCTGATATTTTCAATGATCCCAATCGGTTGAATGACACACTTCACCTTTGGCGAGCGCAGGTGGCGTGGATGGGAGGGCTGATGATGTGGATCGCGGCCTCTGCCGTGCTTGCGCCGCTCAACCTTGGGGGCTTTGAAGTCACCGCCAAGGGCCAACCGGGGCGCGGTGGGCGCGGTGAGATCGCGGCGGAAGCGGCCAGTCCGCGTCAGCGCATCTTGCGCTCGACCCAGGCCTTGGTGCCGATCTATAGCGGGCTCACGCTTGTTCTGTGGGTCGCGCTTCTGGTTGCAGGAGACCGGCCCCTGGTGGCTTTGTGCCATGCGATGTCCGTGATGGCGACAAGCGGTATCTCTCCGCTTGGTGGGGTCGAGAACGCGCAGGCCGGCGTCCCGGGCGAGGTCGTGATGGCGCTGTTCATGGTTTTTGCCCTCTCCAGACTGACCTTTTCCAGTGATACGGTGACCAAGGGCAATGCGCGCCTGGATCGCGATCCCGAATTCCGTATCGGTGTTTTGCTGGTGATAGCAGTGCCCTTGATCCTGTTCCTGCGTCATTGGCTGGGCGCATATAGCGTGGATCAGGTCGAACCCGGGGTCGAGGCGGTCAGTGCCCTCTGGGGCAGCGTGTTCACCGTCTTGTCCTTTCTGTCGACCACCGGTTTTGTCAGCGCAGATTGGGGCCAGACCCAGATGTGGTCAGGTCTGGGCACGCCGGGGCTGATCCTGATGGGTCTGGCCCTGATCGGAGGCGGGGTGGCGACCACGGCGGGCGGCGTCAAACTGCTGCGGGTCTATGTGCTTTATGTCAACGGCCTGCGCGAAATGGAGCGGCTGATCCATCCGTCCTCTGTGGGCAGTGAAGGCACCGAGCGGCGGAGCATTCATCGCAGTGGAGCCTTCATATCATGGATATTCTTCATGCTCTTTGCGCTCAGCCTTGCCGCGATCACGGTTCTGCTGACCCTTTTCGGGGTCAGCTTTGAGGATGCGATCCTTATGAGCGTTGCAAGCTTGTCGACGACAGGTCCCTTGATTGAAGTGGCCAGCGAGAACCCGATCAACCTGCTGGAACTTGCGGATGGCGCAAAGCTGGTTCTGGCCTTCGCCATGGTGCTGGGCCGGTTCGAAACCTTGGCGATTATCGCGCTTGTCAGTGCGGACACATGGCGGCGTTGAATTCAAGCGCTTTCAGGGCTCTGGGCGCGGTTTGGCGCGTGGTTGCGTAAAGGACTGTTTTTTGGGGTGGAATCTCCCATCGCGGCGCGACATACTCCACGCATAGGGCGTGCCGATATGCGGTATGCAGCAAGAATAACGGCGAGTATTTTAAAATGGCTTCGGACAGACAGAACCTGCAGGACGCATTCCTGAACCATGTGCGCAAGACAAAGGTTCCGGTCACGATCTTTCTGATCAACGGTGTGAAACTGCAGGGCGTTATCACTTGGTTTGACAATTTTTGCGTTCTTTTGCGCCGCGATGGTCAATCGCAGCTGGTGTACAAGCATGCGATTTCCACGATAATGCCCGCTCAGCCGATCTCTCTCTATGAGGGTGAAGACGCCTCTTGATGGAGCATGAGCGGAGCCGCACCCGGGCCTGGGTGCTGCATCCCGATATCAAAAGTGATTCTGCGCGCAGGGACCCGATTCCTGCGTTGGAAGAGGCCGTGTCATTGGCCCGGGCGCTCCCGGATCTGGATGTCGTCGGCTCCACGATCGTGCGTGTTGACCGCGCCAAGGCCGGATTTCTCTTTGGCTCAGGCAAGATCGAAGAGCTCAAAGCGCGCTTTGCAGCGGATGATGTTGAACTGGTCCTGATCGACGGCGCAGTCACGCCGGTTCAACAGCGCAATCTGGAAAAACAGTGGAAGGTCAAGATCCTGGATCGCACGGGGCTTATCCTCGAGATTTTTTCGGATCGTGCGCGCACGCGCGAAGGCGTGCTGCAGGTTGAGATGGCCGCGTTGTCCTATCAACGCACGCGGCTGGTGCGTGCCTGGACCCACCTTGAGCGTCAGCGCGGTGGCCTGGGGTTCGTGGGTGGTCCCGGCGAGACCCAGATCGAAGCAGACCGGCGCGCGATCGACGATCAGCTTGTGCGCTTGCGCAGACAGCTCGACAAGGTGGTGAAGACCCGCGAACTGCATCGCAAGGCGCGCGCCAAGGTGCCCTATCCGATCGTCGCGCTTGTCGGGTATACCAACGCCGGAAAATCCACGCTTTTCAATCGCTTGACCGGGGCCGATGTCATGGCCAAGGACATGCTTTTCGCCACTCTGGATCCCACCATGCGGCGGGTGGAACTGCCCGATGGCCCAGAGGTGATCCTGTCGGATACGGTGGGTTTCATCTCGGATCTGCCGACCCAGCTGGTGGCGGCATTCCGCGCCACCTTGGAAGAGGTTCTGGCGGCCGATCTCATCGTCCATGTCCGCGATATCAGCCATGCCGACACGGTGTCCCAGGCGGAGGATGTCGAAGCGATCCTGACGTCATTGGGCGTGGATGAGAGCCGTCCGCGCATCGAGTTGTGGAACAAGATCGACTTGCTGCCCGAAGAAGAACGCGAGGCCGCCGTGGCGCGTGCGGCGCGCGAAGAGGGGGTGTTCGCGATTTCGGCGCTGGACGGGACGGGCTTGCCCGAGTTGCTGGACGCCATTGGTCACCTGCTGCAGGGTGTGCGACGCGAAGAAGAGCTGCATCTGGGCTTTCAGGACGGTCGCAAGCGGGCCTGGTTGTTTCAGCAGGATGTGGTTCAGGAAGAAAAGCAGGATGAGGCGGGCTTCCATCTGAGCGTCATCTGGACCGATCGGCAAAAGGCACAGTTCAACAGCCTGACATGAGGACCGCAAGGCGCGCCGCGCGCCTTTCTTGCAGCCCGGTCTGACCGTCAGCAATGCGGATCAGTCGATCGCAAAGAGCGATAGAATGACCTGCGCGGACTGCCGTTGCCCGGTTCCGACAAAAAGCGTGCTGTTCACCCAGGCATAGCGCGGATCGCCGGTTTCAAGTCGGGCCTGGGTGCGCATGTAATAGGAAGACGGTGCCACGTCTTCACCGCGGGCGAGGGCGGCCATGACGTCTGCGGGCCCATGGCGATAGCCATAGTTGCGGATGTCGATGATAGCGCCGTCATCGGTTTGCATCGCATAGCGGGTATCAAGTTCAGCTGTGCCGTTCGTCCAGATTGTTTGCCAGTCGGCACCCAGATCGAGGATTCGCCCCTGCAACCGGGGGCCCTGCACCGTGCCGCCCACAATGGGGATGATCCTGCGCAGGCCGGCGCGGCCTTCTCCCAGTGACATGATCGGATCAAGATCCACGCGCAACTCGCAGACAGGGTTGAGGATGGGCGGCGTCATTGGGCAGGCTCCAATATGGTGATGCCCACGGCACCCGCCCGCGCAAGATCAAGATCGAGGCTCATGGGAATATACTCGCCGCGCCGCCAGAGCTGGGCCAGGTCATCATAGTGACGCGACAGGAAATGCCCTGATTGGCCGGTTGAGGTGATAAAGACCGAACTGTCGGGATCGGCAAAATCATAGACCCCGCGATAGGCCGCCCCATGCACATTGAAGAACGGATCAGGGTCGGTGCCCGAGGTCAAACCGCGTTGCAAGGTATTGTCCCCCCCAGAGGTCGATTGGCGAATGTTCATGAAATAGCGCAGCACCGGCACCGATCCAAGGGTGGGGTGGTCATGTGTGGCCTGATGCGCATCACCCCAGCGCAGGGATTCAAGCGCGCTGCCATAGCGTTCGGTGATCCAGATCAGCGCATCATCCAATGCCAGACGCGCAATGTCTGTGCAGGTTTCTTGTGGTGCGCTCTGGACCACGTCGCACCAGATGGCGGCTCCGTCGATGTTGCGATAGACGCGCTCGATGAACAGCGGCTCTACATGGGTGAACGCATCCGCAAGAGGACCCAGTTCATCGCGGATCAGGCGATCCTGAAGCGCGCGCAGCCAGGCGGCATAGATCAAGGGTTCGGGCAGATGTTCGTTCATCTCGCCGTTCCATTCAGACAGCAGGGACAATGCGCGCTGGCGCTGACGTGCGGTGGTGCCGTCTGGCGCGGCCTCACCGGTGAACCACAGATCCGCGCCGACCAGTGGCAGCAGCGAGCGGGCCGTAAAACTCACCGGATCAAGCTGGGCTTCGATAAAACTGTCGCGGGTGTGGACTTCGCGCGACTGCATCAGGCGCTGCCAGCGGTTCACGCGTTGCGTGTCGCCCCATTCATACGAGAGGTGATTGGGGAAGGGGCGCTCGACCACCTTGTTGTTCGTATTGCCCAGAATGCCGCCTCTTGGGTCCACGAAAACAGGGTTGGAGTCATAGGGCATCCGTCCCTGCCAGCGGTTCTCGGCCCGCCAACCCTGAGAGGGCAATCGGCCAAGGCTTTGATGTGCAACGTCGCGGCGCGGGACCAGACCGATCAGTTTCATGCCGATGCTGGTTCTGTCCACCAATGTCAGCATCTGGCTGGGGGCGATGAAATCTTCGGCGGCGGCAATGGCCTCTTGTACTGTATCCGAGCGCATGATGTTCATGGCCGCGGTCATGCTGGTGTCTTCCCCGGTCAGCAGCGTCCAGGCGACCGAGGCCACATGCCCGGGCGGCGTGACCGTTCCCAGCGCATATTGGCTGGGCGGCAGAACGGGGCCGTTTTCGGACCACCTCAGCGTGATGGTGATGGGGGTTTCGTCTTTTATCTCGATGATGCTCTGGCGCGTCTGGAAGGGCTTGAAGCCCGTGGGCGTCAGATATTCTTCGTTGTTTTGCGGGTTGAGCTGTTCGATATAGACATCCTGATCGTCCAGATAGGACGAGGTCAGTCCCCAGCCCAGACGGTCACTGCGCCCGAACATGATGGCAGGCACGCCCGGGAAAGAGGCCCCGATCACGTCTCCGCTCTCCAGCTTCAGGCGCGCAAGATACCAGATGGTCGGGGCGGAAAAGCCCAGATGCGGGTCACTGGCCAGCAGCGTGCCTCCGGCAGCGGAGCGGTCCGGGGCGGCAGCGAATGCGTTGGATGCACCGGCCAGTTTCAAAGGCTGAACAGGTGAGAGCGGGTCATTGGGCATCGGCTCGGCCTGAGCAAAGCGCGGCAGGTCGGGGAACAGGCTGGCGTATTCGGGCAGGGCCGCGATTCCGGTGCCGGGCGCATCAGGCAGAATATCGGCCAGGCGCGCGGGATCCGAAAGCGCCAGCGCGGTGCGCGCCCGCAGGACTTCGGCCTGCAAATGGCCCGAAAGCTGCACGCCGAGGATCTTGATCAAGGCCAGCGAATCCGCCGGAACCCAAGGGGCGACAGGTGCGTTGAAGAAGAACATCTCGGGCGCTCCGCGTCCCAAGGCGTCGCGGTTGATCTCATCGAGGCGGGCATTGACGCCCTTCGCATAGGCCTCAAGGGCTGCGCGCGTATACTCATCCTGAACCGCCACCGATTGCTGCGCCAGCCGATAGAGATCAAGGCGGCGCATCAGCGTGTCGATGCGTTGGGTGCGCGCGCCAAAGATTTCCGAAAGCCGTCCCTGCGCGGTGCGCCGCAGGATCGTCATCTGCCAAAGGCGGTCCTGCGCATGGGCATAGCCAAGGCCGAAAAAACTGTCCTGATCCGTGGCTCCGAGAATGTGGGGGACATTGGCATTGTCGCGCACGATTTCGATCGGTCTGGTCAGATCGTCAACGCTGACGCGCTTGTCATAGTCGGGCAAAGAACCTGCCGCCAGGTAATAGGCAAGAATGACGGCCGTCAGAACCAGAAGGATTGCCGCTCCGGTAAGCCGTATCAGCCATGTGAATGCGATGCGCATGTCCGCCCCTTTGATTTGACGTCTTCCGGATGCCTGTTAGGTACAGGGCCGACAGTAAATCAAGTGAAAACGGGCAGAAAGCAGATGGCGAAACTGGCGTTTCCTGGATTGGGCGTGATGGGCTATCCGATAGCGGGCACCTGCTGGCCAAGGGCCATGAGGTCACGGTCAACAATTCCCACGACAAAGCCGGTGATTGATGCCTTTGCCAGGAAATGCGTGCGCCTTGGCGAAAGCGGCTCGGGGCAGTTGACCAAGATGGTCAATCGCCATGAGACGATGCTGGATGATCACTTTGAACACGGATTCGCCGTGGATTGAATCGCAAGGATCTGGGGATCTGCCTTGATGCCAGCGATGAGATCGCAGCGAGCCTGCCTGTAGCGGCTCTGGTGGATCAGTTTTACAAGAATGTGCAGAAGATGGGAGGCGGGTGCCAGGATGTATCAAGCCTTGTCATAAGGTTGAAAAGCGCCGTTTAAGTTGCTGTAATCAAAGTGAAACGGCTTTGCATGGGTAGGGCCGCTTCGCGTTTCAGAGGGTAAAAAGTCGGCCATGTCCCGTGGCGCGCCCGCTGTGACCGGTCAGACGCGCAGCGCCCCAAGCCCCGGCCGTGGCGCTGCTGACAACAGGAATATCCAGCATGTCTTCCAACGGGGTGATCACCGGAAGCGTTCTGAGACCGCCGCATGAGATGAACAGCGCCTGCGCGTGCGGCGCGGCTTTGGCGGCGCGCTGGCCCAGGGCGATCAGATCTTGCGATGCGGTGGACTGGATCCTCGCCACATCGGTCAGTTCAAGCGCCTCCAGACTGAGAATTTCAAGGCCTTCCCGCTCCAGGTAGTCGCGCAGGGCTTCGTTTACCACCGTGGTATAGGCGGTCGCGACCGCGATGCGTCTGGCCGAACATGCGCGCAAGGCATCCAGCACCGAATCCGTCATTGTGGTGACGGGTAGCCCGGTGGCGGCTGTCATCGCCTCGATCACCTGCGCATTCCCGGCGGCACCACGATAGAAACTGAGTGAGGTGCCCATGAAAGAGATCGCCTCGGCCCCCTGGTCTTTCAACTCACGCGCCAGGCCGGCGGTATGGTCGATGACAGAGTCATATCCCTCTGGCGTGAGTTCAGGCAGGCCCAGACCACGGGCGATGAAGCGCATGTCGGGGTAAAGCACCGGCGGTTCAGGGGGCACTGCACCGTCCTCGGGGGGCACGATCATGCCGATGGTTGTCATGTCTGCCCCTTGAGCGGGAGAACGATGGTTGAAATGTCATCTTCGGCGTGGCCCATATCGACGGCTTGTCGCATCAAGCTGCGGGTCGCCGTGGTGAGGGGCAGGGCGGCGCGGTTCGCGGCCACCGCGGCCACGGTGTCCAGATCCTTGAGCATCATCGCGACCGTGCCCAGCGGATCCGCGAAATTTTCCGCCGCCATACGGGGCGCAAGAAGCTGGAAAGGTTTGGAATCGGCAAATCCGCCCGCCAGGGCCTCGGTCAGTTTGCCCGCGTCGACGCCTGTGGCCTTGGCAAAATTCACGGCTTCGGCTGTCAGCGCCATTATGCCGCCCGACAGGATCTGATTGACCAGTTTGGTCATTTGTCCGGCCCCGGCAGGCCCCATATGCGTGACGCGCTGGGACAGCGGCTCGATATGCGGGGCTGCGGTCTTGAAGTCCTCTTCGGTGCCACCGGTCATGACGGTGAGCGTGCCTGCACTCGCCGCGGGCGTGCCGCCTGATACGGGGGCATCGATCCACCCTATGCCATTGGCGGCGCGCAGTCGTTCGCCATAAGTGATGGTAAGCCCCGGATCCATCGAGGAAAAGTCGATCAGGATCTGCGGACCGGTGACCGAGGCTATGCCGTCTGCACCAAACACGACCGCTTCGACAGCCGGTGCGCTGGTCAGGCAGCACATGACGATATCGGATGTGCGCGCCAGTTCCGCGGGGGTGGCGGCCAGCGTCGCCCCTGCATCGACCGCCGGGGCGGCCTTGTCGGCGGTCCGGTTCCAGACCGTGACGCAATAGCCAGCCTTCAGCAGGTTCATCACCATGGGCAGGCCCATCAGGCCCGTACCCAGGTACCCGATGCGAGGCTTAGTCATCCTGAGCATCCTCGAACGGCCATTCGGCATTTCCCGAATGCGTGATTGCGCCGAAATAGGCCGACTGGACCGCGTTTGCATATTTCTCCATCGCGCCCGACAGTTTGCGGGCCGGGGCTGCCGCAAGGGCCGCCCTGCGTCTGGCAAGCGTCTCGTCATCGACATGCAGATCGATCGCGCGCACGCCTTCCGTGGTGTCGATGCGGATGATGTCACCGGTTTCCACCAGCGCCAGCGGGCCACCCGCCCCGGCTTCGGGCGAGAGATAGCCGATGCACATGCCGCGCGTCGCTCCCGAGAAGCGGCCATCGGTGACCAGCGCCACCTTTTCCCCCATGCCCTGGCCATAGATCACGGCGGTCGGGCCAAGCATTTCGCGCATTCCCGGTCCGCCTTTGGGGCCTTCATTGCGGATGATCAGAACTTCGCCCTCGTGATAGCCGCGCTTGCGGATGACGGCCATGGCCTCTTCCTCGCTGTCAAACACGCGGGCCGGGCCTTCGTGGATGCGGCGCTTGAGACCGGCGACCTTGATGAAGGCCCCTTGGGGGGCAAGGTTGCCCTTGATCACGATCACGCCGCCAGAGCTGTCTATGGCATTCGACACAGGTCGGATCACGTCACCGTCCGGGTCAGGAGCATCCCGTGTTGCGTCTTCCAGCGTCTCTCCGGTCAGTGTCAATGTATGCCCGTGCATATGCCCCGACTTGATCAGTTCCTTGATGATCACCGGCACGCCGCCCAGTCGGTGCACGTCCAGCGCGTAGTACTGCCCACCCGGGCGCAGATTGCCGATCAGCGGGGTGCGCTCGAACACTGTGCCCACATCATCCATCGTAAAGGGAATTCCCGCCTCATTGGCGATGGCGCAGATGTGCATCCCGGCATTGGTCGACCCGCCCGTGGCGGCGAGGATGGCACAGGCATTCTCAAGGCTCTCGCGTGTCACGAGGTCCCGGGGAAGCGGGCCGCCGCGCTCGAGAATCTCCATCACCAGATGGCCCGCCTTGCGACCAAGTGCGGCCCGTTCGGAATAGACCGCCGGGATCAGGGACGAGCCGAGCGGCGCGATGCCAAGCACTTCCGAGATCATGCCCATTGTATTGGCGGTGAACTGGCCGGGGCAGGCGCCGATGGTGGGCATCGCGGCGCGCTCCATCTCATCCAGTTCTTCGTGCGACAGATCTCCTGACATGACGGCCCCGGCACCTTCGTAGGTATCAAGGATCGAGATCGTCTTGCCTTTGTACATGCCCGGCAGGGTCGAGCCGCCAAATACAAACACCGAAGGCGCGTTCATGCGCACCATGCCCATGATCATCGCAGGCAGGTTCTTGTCGCAGCCGCCATAGCCGATGATGCCGTCATAGGCATGTCCGCGCATCAGCAGCTCTACGCTATCTGCGATCAACTCGCGCGACATGAGCGAAGCCTTCATGCCCTGATGGTTCATGCTGAGACCGTCGGACACCGATATCGTCGTGCTTTCGCGCGGGGTGCCGCCTGCTTCCTGCACGCCTTTATAGGCATGTTGCGCCTGTGCCCCGAGGCCCATGTTGCAGGGCGAGGTTTCCGATTGGGTCGAGACCACACAGATCATCGGACGCGCAATCGCATCATCGTCAAGACCCTGGCCGCGCATGAAAGCGCGGTGCGGCACACGGTCAAGCCCGTCCGTCGTGATACGCGATCTCAGTTTCTTGCGGTCAGCCATGGTAAGCTCCTTTGAGGTGTGGATTTCCCCCGCGCGCTTTGCCAAGGTGCGCCGGCAGATGCACAGGAGAGTGAAGATGGATCAGGATTGGGTAGACGCCGTGGTTGGCGCGCGGGCTGGTGTGGGCGTTTTCGACATGCCTGAAGTGACCGAGATGGCCGAGGCCTATCGCTTGCAGGACGCCTACATCGCCGGAGTTCCGGGCATTGTGGGCGGCTTCAAACTGGCGGTGAACGGCGCGCCTCAGATGGCGCATTTCGCCGTGACCGAGCCGGTTTGTGCCCGAATCCTTGCTGATGAGATTTATCAGACCGGTGTGGTTCTGCCCTTGGCGGGCTTCATGTCCGTGTCTGTCGAGCCTGAGCTCTGCGCCATTCTGGGCGAAGCAGTGGGCGATCTGAGCGGGCCCGTGGACCGCGCCGGTGCCATGGCGCTGATCGACAGGTTTCACGCCTCGATCGAAGTGATCGACCAGCGCGGGGTCGCGATGCCGACGCTCAAACTGTCTCAGGCGGTCGCGCTGAACGTGTTCAATGCCGGTATCGTTCTGGGAGAGACCTCTGTCGCGCCCGATCAGCTTGATCTTCCCAACATGCATGTAACGCTGGAGCTGGACGGCGCTGTGGTGAGCGAAACCACCGGCACGCCGCCGCAGGATCCGGTCGAGGCGGTTATGTGGCTGGTCAATCATCTGCAAGCGCGCGGTGTGCCACTGAGCCCCGGCATGGTGGTGATGTGCGGCACACATATTCCGATCCGCCATCTGGAAGACCATGTGCGCGACATCACCATCACCATGTCGGGCTTGGGCGCGGTGTCGTTTTCGCTTGGCGCATAGCATCGCTAGACGACAAAGCTTGGCAACCACAGCGAAAGCGCGGGTATGGCCACAATCAGCGCCAGTCGCACCAGATCCGCGCACCAGAAGGGCGTGACGCCTTTGAAGATCGTGCTTGTCTTCACATCCGGCAACACGCCCCTCAGAACAAAGACGTTCAGGCCGACCGGCGGCGTGATCAGGCTGATCTCGGTGACGACAACAACCACGATGCCGAACCAGATCGGATCATAGCCAAGATCCCGCACCAGCGGAAAGAAGATCGGCACCGTCAGCAGGATCATTGACAGGCTCTCGAACACGCAGCCAAGCACGACATAGATTGCCAGGATCGCCAGGATCACCAGCCAGGGCGTGTCGGAAAACTGCTGAGCAAAGCCAAGCAGGGCCTGCGGGAAATCGGTGTAATTGATGAAGTTTGCAAACAGCAGCGCACCGATCAGAACGGTGAACAGCATCGCGGTTGTTTCGACGCTTTCGATCAGCACCTCCATCATGACCTTCCAGGTCAGAGCGCCCCGAAACAGCGCAAAGAGGAAGGCACCGAAAGCCCCGATGCCGGCAGCTTCGGTGGGGGAAAAGACACCGCCATAGATACCGCCCATCACGATGCCGAAAAGCACCAACACCCCCCAGACGTTGCGCAGCGCATACAGGCGCTGGCTCCAGTCCTGACGCTCGGCCGCGGGGCCGGCGGCCGGGTTACGCCATGTGACATAGCGCACAGCGGCCAGGTACAAAAGCACACCCAGCAGGCCGGGGATCAGACCGGCTGCGAACAATTTGCCGATGCTTTGCTGGGTCAGGATGCCGTAGATCACCAGAATGACCGACGGCGGGATCAGGATGCCAAGCGTGCCGCCCGCGGCGATCGAGCCTGTAGCCAGCGTGTCGGAATAATTGAACTTGCGCATCGACGGCATGGCGACCTTCGACATGGTCGCGGCCGTTGCCAGAGACGAGCCACAGATCGCCGAAAAGCCTCCGCAGGCAACGACCGTGGCCATGGCCAACCCGCCCTTGCGGTGACCAAGAAAGGCGTTGGAGGCGTTGTAGAGTTCCGAGGCAAGCCGGGCGCGGGCCACAAGGTTGCCCATCAGCACGAACAACGGCACAACGGACAGCTCATAATTGATCGCTGCGTCAAACGCGGTTTGGCCCACGTTGTAAAGTGCCCCGATGGGGTTGAGCACGTAAGTCATGCCCAGAAAGCCGACAATGATCATCACCATCGCAATCGGGATCCGCATGAATGCAAGGATCAAAAGGGCAGCAAGGCCAACCAAAGCTTCGATCATGTCAGGTTATGCCCTTGTCTTGGCACCGGACGCATAGGTCCAGGCGTTGATCACAGCTGCAAAAGTGGCAATGGCGCACAGCACCGTCATGCCCAACCCAAAGGGCCATAAAAGCAGCAACAATTCATCTGTGACGGATTCGAATTCGAAATCGTCGCGGGTCTTGATGGCCAGCCGCCATGTCACCAGCGCAAGCGCCGCCGCACTCACCAGATTGACGACCACACCCTGCACCCGCACCAGAGCGCTCGGGACAAAGGAATCCAGCAGATCAACTGTTACATGGGTCTCGCGCAGCATGCTCATTGGTAGCGCGCAAAAGATGATGGCGGGCATCATCAGGGAAATCATCTCATAGGCTGCAGGCAAAGGGGCCAGAAATACATAGCGGCCCATCACGTCGATAAAGGTCAACAGCATCATGGAAAAAAGAACGATGCAGGCAATCCCGGCCAGCACATTGCTGGCCGGGGTAAGGCCGCGGATATGCACCGCGGCCGAGGTTGCTGGAACCGGATCCATCCGACTTTACATCGACGAGGCGGCTTTTTTCGCCTCGCCCATGAAGAAGTCGATGACCTCTTGGCCGTCAACACCGAATTCCTTGGCGGCTTCGATATAGTCGGCAGTGAACTGGGTGTTCAGCTCTTGCAATGCGGCCTGCAATTCGGGCGAGGCTTCGACAACGGTGTTGCCAGCAGCGAGGGCCGTTTCATAACCCCATTTGTTGATGGTATCCCAACCCTGACCGGCCATACGCGCATAGGCTTCGCCCGAGTGCTTGTCGATGATCGCTTTGAGATCGTCAGGTAGGTTGTCATAGGCCCGCGCATTCATGACAAGGTAATGCGAGGAGTTGTACCAGCCGCCCGGCATCGTTGTCGAATAGGGCACCAGTTCGGTGATCTTGAACGAGGGCAGGCTTTCCCAGACAAACAGAATGCCGTCCGCGATGCCCGAAGACAGGATCTCGAACGATTTGGGCGCGGGCTGGCGGATCGACACACCGCCCCAGGCCTCGACGATCGCCAGAGGGATCGGACCGCCGGTCCGGAACTTCTGACCCTCGAAATCGGCAGGTGTTTGCATGGTCTTCGAGGAATGGTGCACCTGACCGGGGCCGTGCAGGTTCACACCGATTACGAGGACACCTTTGTAGAGGTCCAGATCGGCCATGAACTTGTCATGGGTGCGCTGGAAGGCCACCGAAGTCGCTTCGGCGCTTTCGCCAAGGAAGGGGAATTCCCCGAACAGATAGGGTGTGAACTGGTTGCGCGTATACCCGTGAACCGAAAACGCCACATCGGCCTGGCCCGTGCGGACCGCATCCAGGTGTGCGGGGGGTGCTGCGACAGGTTTGGGCAGCCGGTTGAACTTGATGCGGCCTTCGCTTTCAGCCTCGATCGCGTCCATCCACGGGATGTAGATGTTTTCGTTCACCGGGTGCGACCAGGGCAGCCAGCTTGAATATGTCAGTTCGACTTCGGCCCATGCGACCGAAGCAGTCATGGCGACGGCAGTAACACCTGCAGCCGTGGTGGTGATCAATTTTTGAAACATGTTGGTCTCCCTTTTGGTTGATCTGTTGCTGTGATCTTTTTTTGTTTCACCGTTGCACACTCTCGCCTCTCGTTAAACTGTTGTCTTTCAATGCATCCCCGGGCCACTCACAGCTGCAAGGTCCCGATACTTGCGCCACCGCAGACATAGAGCGTCTGTCCGGTGACAAAGCCGTTCTCGGGGTCACAAAAATAGAGAAAGGCATTCGATATGTCGCGGGTCTCTCCAAGGCGGCCCACGGGAATGCGTTTGGCCAGAGCGGCCTCCTGATCGCTGTCTTTCTCGATGATGGACCAGAAGTTATCCGTTCGCACCGGTCCCGGAGCCACGACATTGACGGTTATCCCATGCGCAGCAAGCTCCAGCGCCCATGTGCGCGCCATGCCGATGATCCCGGCCTTGGTCGCGGAATAGGCGGTGCGTGTGGGCACGCCCAGGGCTGCGCGTGAACCATTAAACAGAACGCGACCGAACTGGCGCGCCTTCATCGCGGGCAGAAAGGCTTGCAACAGAGTCAAGGGGGCCGCGAGGTGCAACTGGGTCAGCCCGGCCAGATCTTCTGGTCTGACCTCTTCCACGAGGTTGGGCCAGATCAGGCCTGCATTGTGGATGAAATGCGTAACCTCATGAGCGGCGGCAATCTCGGCGGCGGCTTCAGCCGTTGCGCTTGCATCAAGAAGATCGCACAAAACATTGTGAATGCTCGGATTATCCGAGGTCGTGCGCGAGATGTTGATCACACGATACCCGCGATCCAGAAGGCATCCGGCAAGATCCGCGCCAATGCCCTTGTTGGCACCTGTTATGACGGCTGTCAGGGTCATGTCTCGACCATCGCCAGCACGCGCAAGGGGCTGCCGGTGCCATTCTTGATTTTCAATGGTGCCGCGATCAGCACTGCGCCCGTAGGGGGCAGCCTGTCCAGATTGGCCAGGCATTGAAGGCCGTATTTGCCCGCGCCATGCAGGATGAAATGCGCAGGATACGGCGGCGACAGATGCATGCCTTGCCCGGCGTCCGTGCCGACGCATTCGGTACCAAAGCCCGTGATATCGCGCGCGTCGATCAAGAAGCGGATCGCCTCGGCGCTTGGACCGGGAGAATGGGGGCCGTCTTGCGCCATGTTCAGATAGGCCGCGCCCGAGCGTTTGGACCAATCCGTGCGCATCAGCACCCATGCCCCTGCCGGGATCGGACCATGTTTTGCTTCCCAGGCCTCGATATGCGCAGGGGTCATCAGGAAATCCTCGTCCTGGGCGGTTTCGGCGGAACAGTCGATGACGCAAACCGGGCCCACGAAGTTTTCAGCCGGGATTTCGTCAACCGAACCCAGCGGCACATCGCGCCCCGAAATCCAATGCGATGGCGCGTCAAAATGCGTGCCGGTGTGCTCGGACATCGAGATATTGTTCCATTTCCATGCCGGACCGCGATGGTCATAGGCGCTGACTTCCTCCATGCGGAAACGCGCGCATTGGCCGAACTCGGGCGGCAGGATGATCACCGGAAAATCCGGATCCAGCGTATGGGTGAGGTCAATCACCTCGATCCGGCCCGCAGCCAGAGCGCTGGCCAGATTTGCCAGCGTGCTCATGCCATGTCTCCGGCCATCGTGCGTTCGCGCTCCAGAACCTTGGGGTCGCGCCGAAAGCGTTCGTACAGATCCTGGGCGATATCGCCACAATAAACGTCTTCGAGACCCCGTTGCAGCCCGCTGACGATGGACTTGGCCAGCGCCGTATCCGTCACCTTGGGCGGCGGCAAAGGCTCATACCAGTCATCCTCCGTCGGGCCGGTAAAGACGTTCATCACCCGCAGCCCCGAAGCGCGGAACTCGGCGCGCAAGGACAGGCTCAGCGCATAGGCCGCCGCGTTCGAGGCGTTGAAACAGCCGTAATCGGGGGCGTTTGACAGCGCTTCGACAGCCAGGATGTTCACCCATGCAACGGCTGAATTCACACCATCGGATGCGCGCGCGCACATGGCCGGTCCAAAGGCCTGGGCAAGGCGCATCAGACCAAGATAATTGACGTCGATCTCATCGCGCGCAAAGGCCGTATCGCCGCGCGCCAACACGCCGCCCGGGCGCATGAAACGGGCGTTGTTGATCATGATGTCGGTCTTGCCACCATATTCCGCGGCAAGTTTCTGCACGCTGGCCGTGTCGGTCAGATCCAGCGGCTGAAGATCAACGCCCAGATTTTCCAACGCCGCGCGTCCGGGGTAGGGGCGCCATGTCTCGGCCTCTCCGACATGAATCTGGGCCGCCCCTGCATCTTTGAGCGCCTTGACCAGCGCTGGCGTGCCGGGGTGTCGGCCATCGGTGATCATCACGCGGCGGTGCTTGGGGTCGGCTGTCATCTGTCGCAATTGCGGGTCGTCTTCCATAAGTGGGGTTCTTTCTTGCGGAACGGCAAGCAGGGTGGCCTGGCCTGCCCGATCCAGCAGGTTCCAGAGCATGACAGGGGATCGCGGCGCGCAATCTCCGTGCACATGGCAGATGATGATCGGCCCGGCATCCAACTGGACCGTGCCGGTGCGCCAGGGCATGCGCGCGCGGAAAAACAGGTTGGTCGAGGTGCGGATCGTCGTTTCGGCCAAAAGCCTGCCTTTGGGCGAGACATCTTTCCAGGGCAGATCGGTGGACAGACAGGTCTGGCAGGCATCGCGCGGGGGATATTGCACGGTCCGGCATTCGGCGCAGGTTTGCAGCGCAAAGCGCCCCTCGGCAGCCGCGGCACTCAGACCAAGCGAGGCGCGCGAGCGCCTCTCGGGCGGGCGCGTCGGCGTGTCCATGCGCTTTTGGGGATCTTTCTTCGGTGGGGGCTGAAGGGGCTGCGTCATGCGGCCTCCAATATGGCGGCAGATGAACACACGCCCCGGTCATAGTTAATCATGCCAAAGCCTGAAACAAGCGCCTTTCGGGCACCTTTGACCTGCGTTGGCCCGGCCTGTTGCGTGACTTGCCGCAGTGCTTCGACCAGACCGATGAACCCGCCTGCCGCACCGGCCTGACCGGCCGACAGTTGCCCGCCATTTGTGTTATGCGGAAAGTCCCCGGTGATGGTCATGTCCTTGTTGCGCAGGAAATCGGCACCTTCGCCCTTGGCGCAAAAACCCAGATCCTCGATCTGCATCATCGAGATGACCGGATAGTCATCATAGGTCTGCACAAGGTCCATGTCTTCGGGCGCGGATCCGGCCATGCCGTAAAGCTGGTCCAGATCCACGGTCCAGCCGCCGCGCAGTTGAATGGGATCTTCCGAATGGGCGTTGTGGCGCTCGATGGCACCGCCAATACGGGCAAAGGGCAGGTTGCGCCTGACCGCATCGTCTTCGGTCATCACGAGGAAAGCCTCGGCCCCGGCCACAGGCATCACGCAGTCAAACAACGCGATGGGATCCGCGATCGGGCGGGCTTCGAGATAGGCCTCCAATGTGAGGGGCTTTTTCATGATCGCCGCGGGATAGTTCAGCGCATTGGCGCGCTGTGCGACGCATATGCGTCCGAAATCGGCGCGGGTCGCGCCGTATTCCTGCATGTACCGGTCCGTCAGCAAAGCGAAATTCGCATTTGGTCCGCCGTAACCGTAGGGATAGGACGCATCCATCGCAAAGCGCGAGAAGGACGACAGCAGGCTGCGGAAACTGTCGATGTGATTGGTGTCTCCGGCCACGCAGGCCACGATATCGGCATCACCCGCCTGCACGGCGCGCGCCGCACGTCTCAGCGCGACCACCCCCGAAGCGCCGCCCATGGGGATTATGTCCAGCCAGCGCGGCGACAGGCCCAGATGCTGGGTCAGACCCACAGGCGTGTCGGGAAACAGCGTGAAGGACGACACCGAGAACCCGTCCAGTTCCTTTGGCAAGACGCCTGCCGCCTTCAGTGCCTGGCGCAGCGCGGTGGCGATCCACCAGTGGGCCGTGTCGATGGAATAGCGCTGATAAGGCACCGAGATCGGGCAGGTCAGCACAACGCCGTCATAGCTTTGCCGAGCGCGCCCCATCATGTCACCTGCCGTTTCTTGAGATGGGTGACATCGAAGGCCTTGCCGCTGGCCAGCAGAGTCGCCGCCATCTCCTTGAGCGAGGCGCGTTGGATCTTCTGGGTCGGGGTGAGGGGCAGGGCGTCGACAAAAGCGATATAGCCGGGCACCTTGTAATACGCCATCTGATCCAACGCCCAGCGGGTAATGGCCAGCGCGGTTTCAGCTGACGGATTGGCGACCGTCAGACAGGCAAAGACCTCATCGCCCCGGATCGGGTCAGGCACCGGGGCAACACCGGCTGCGGTGATATCGGGATGGTTCATCAGCACCGATTCAACATCGACGGCCGCGATGTTTTCGCCAGAGCGGCGGATCACATTCTTCTTGCGATCCACAAAGAACACGCGGCCCTCGGCGTCGCGGCGCACGATGTCGCCGGTATGAAACCAGCCGTCCTTCCAGGCCTCATCGGTGGCAGCCGGGTCCTTGTAATACTGCGTGAAGAAGCCGGCGCGGGGAGTCGTTCCGCTGCGCCGCACCAGCAATTCGCCTTGCTCGCCGGGTGCTGCATCCTTGCCGGCATCGGTCAGGATGCGCAGTTCCATCTCTGGTCCGGGTCGGCCAAGGCTGGACTGTCCGATCAGTCGGTCCGGCGCATTATTGGTGATGGCCGTCGCAAGACCTGTTTCGGTCATCGCCCAGCCTTCACACAGCGGAAAGCCGAACCGCGCCTCAAAGGCCGCATGCAGCTTCGGATCAACGCCCGCGCCAAAACCGAAACGGACAAAATGGCTGCGGTCCTCAGGGGCTTCGGGCATCTTCATCAGGATCGAGGGCATCACGCCCAGATAATGCAGACAGGTCGCCTTGGCATCGCGCACATCCTGCCACCAGGTCTTGGGATGAAAGCGGTCCAGGACCGTCAAGGACCCGCCCACCGACAGTATGCCCATGAACGAGGCCGCCATCGCATTCATGTGAAAGACGGGCAGGGGCGTGATCATCCTGTCGCCCTCATCGCTCAGATCGGCAATGCCGCCCAGATCGCGGTACCAGTCCCCCGCCATCAGGAAATAGGTGTTGGACAGCACACATCCCTTGGGTTTGCCGGTGGTGCCCGACGTATAAAGCACGGCCGCCTCGCGCGCAGAGCCCTCGAGCGGTTCGGCAACGATGGAGTGAGGTCGCGGTGCCGGCACCGTATCGTCTTCACCGATAACGGGGACATCAAGGCCTGCTGCCCGCGCGGCACCGGCAAGATCTGCCAAACGCGACGCGATCGACATGACCAGCGCGGGCTCGGAATGGCCAAGAAGATACTCAAGTTCCGAGGCGCGCAGGTCGGGGTTGATCGGCACCACCGACAGCCCGAGGCGGTTCAACGCCAGCCAGATCAGGAAAAACCGCGGGCGGTTCTCCAGCAGCAGCGCCACGCGCATGCCCGGTTCATAGCCTGCTTCGGAAAACACCTCTGCCATCCAGGCGATCTTGGCTTCGGCCGCGCCATAGGTGATTTCCCCCGGATCGATACCATAGACATCCGCCGTGCCCGGCAGCACGTTCAGAATGGCGCGTTCCGGCCAGCGCCGCGCGGCGGCCAGAAAGGCATCGTGGATCGAGGGGAGATCGGTCAGGCTCATGGCAAAAGCTGTATGTTGCCGAACGCGGCATCACAGTTGAGAAGGTCGACACGTTTGTTGGCGATGCGGATCGCACCATCCACCACCGTCAGCTCATGGCGCGCCGTCAGCGCCAGCAATTGCTGATCATCCAGCCGGGTCTCGACATAATGCATGGATGTATTGGTGACATAGCGGTTCGCCTCGGGATCGTATCCATCCACAAAGGGGCGTTGGATCACATGGCTGCATCGGCTTTTGGGTTTCTGCGAGAATGTCCGCTCGCCCTCCAGCCGTTCGACCCTGAGGCGCAGCATGAAATTGTCTTCATACAGCAAAGATGTGGTCATGACCGGATCATCCTGCTTGTAATCCAGCGGCATCCAGTAATGCCCCTCGGGCATCCACAGCGCCAGCCATTCGCCAAAGCGTCCTTCATCCAGCATACGTGCCTCGGCATAGATGAAATCGATCAGATCGTCTTTTGAAGGAACACTCATTCGGCAGCCTCGGCGCGCGCGGGTTCTGGCTCTTCATGCATGAACTTGGCCCAGGCATGAAACTGATTGCGCATCTGACGCTCGGTGGTGCCGTTCTCGACCGCTTCCAAATCAAAGTCTTCGTCATCCTGATACAGACGCTGGATGTTCACCCATTCCAGACCATCCGACATCAGACCTTCCTGCGCGCGTTCATACATCTCGAGATCATCATGCCCGACGATCGAGGTGGGCGCGTTGATCATGCGGTTGTACATGGCCGAGCGCGCGGTCAGCTCACGCGGTGCGCCCACGGGGTGATAAACGTAGGATTCCACCAATGTCTTGTTTGCACCCAGCGGGATGAAGTTACGCAGCTGGCCCAGCGGAGCCTTGACCATGATGTTGGGGAAATAGACCGTGTTGTGGCGGTTCTCATCCAGGATCGCTTTGGCGCGCTCCTCTCCGTAAGCCTCTGTCATGGCTTCGAAATAACCCGGAATGCCGTCGTAATCGGAATGGATCGAACCTTTGACACCGGTGTGACCGTGTCCGTTGGGCCAGGTGCGGATGCCGATGTCTTCGAAGAACTCATAGGCCGACATGAAGGGCGCGATGATCTGCATGGCTGCGGGGCGGGGTTCGGGATTGCCCATCTCGCCCCACAGGCGCACGGCGGTGCCGGCACTTGATTCATGGGCCACCATCGGATGGCATGTATCGGTCTGGTTCTCGACCAGCATCTTCCAGTTGCATTGGTGCATGTAGCGCAGCGGCGGGCCTGCGACCTCCATCCGCCCTTCAGGTGCCCGGTCGACCATGTTGTCGATCGACGACAGGCTGTCGCCAAAAAAGTCCTCAAACGAGATACCGGTCTCGGCCAGGCGCGCGAACACGAAACCACGATAGTTCACGACGGCCCCCACAGCCTTCATGCCCCGTGCGTTCTCGGTCTGATCAAGACCTGTATCCTTGTACCCTTTCTTCAGCGGGATGGCCAAAAGACAGCCATCCGTCTTGAACGACCACGCATGATACGGGCAGCGAAAGAACTTGCCGGTATTGCCTTGCCGGTCGATGGCGATCTTGGTCCCTTTGTGTGGGCAGCGATTATAGAGCACATGGATCTCGCCATCCGAATGGCGCACCTGAATCACGGGTTGATCGGCAACCTGCGTGGTAAAGTAATCGCCCTTGTTGGGTGTCTGGCTGTCATGACCGACAAACACCCAGGTGTTGCGAAACACATGGCGCATTTCCAGCCGGTAGACGTCTTCACTGGTATAGATATCCCGGTGGACCTGATGGCCCTGAACCAGAGCGCGGGCGGTGTCCAAGGTGTAGGCGGGCATTGGCGTTCCTCTCTACAGATCGAGCACAAGGCGGGGTGTCTTGGAGCGGCTGACGCAGATTTGCATGACCTCACCGGCTGCGCGCTCCGCATCCGACAACACCACATCGCGGTGGTCTGGCGTGCCTGCGATCACATCTGTCTGGCAAATTCCGCAATCGCCGCGTTGGCAATCATACATCAGATCAAGACCGGCCCCTTCCAGCACCTCGATGATCGTTTTGCCCGGCGGGATCATATAGACTTCGCCGGTGTCGTGAATTTCGACCTCAAAGGCCGTATCGCCATCCGCCACGGCCGCCGAGGTGAACAGTTCGATGTGAATCTGGTCTTCGCTCATACCCGCCTGAATGGCAGCCGCGCGGGCCGCGTCGATCATGCCCTTGGGTCCGCAAATGTAGACATGCGTGTCGGCACCGAGGGTGGACATGAGCGCGGTCAGATCCAGCGGGTTGGTGTCGTCATGATGCAGGGCGATGTCTTCAAACGCGCCCTTCAGGGCCTTGCCAAAACCCATGACCTGTGCCGAGCGGGCGCTGTAGACAAAGCGATAGGCGCGACCGGCTTTCTGAAGCTCTGTCGCCATGGAGATCATCGGTGTGACGCCGATCCCTCCGGCCAGCAAAAGCGCAGGACCGCCGTGATCGCGCAGTTCGAAATCGTTTTTGGGGGCCTGCGCCTTCACCACGTCTCCGACACGCAGCCTGTGCATCTGGCGCGATCCACCATCGCCGGCATCTTCACGCTGAACGGCGATGGTATAGGTCTTTGCATCGTTTTCACCCGGCCAGTCGATGAGCGAGTAGGACCGCGTGCCGGTTTCACCCAGATCAAACACCAGATGCGCCCCGGCGGTATAGGCAGGCAGCGCCGAACCATCCGACGCGGTCAGTTCGAAGACGCGGATGTGATCGGTTTCGTCCCGGATCGCCGTAACACTCAGCGAAAGAGTCATCGGTGCTTTCCCCCTGTTGGCATTAACATGAAATTTCATATAAACTGGGTCAAGTGAAATCTTGAAAGGTCAGCGCCGCATGTCAGACAATGCCGTTCAGCCCCTGAGGCATGAACCGTCCGTGCAGGACTCGCCCAGTTTTGTTGGCGATTATCTGCTGTATCTGTTGGCGGCTGTCAGTGACCGGGCCAGTGGCCAGTTTCACGACCATGTGCGCTTGGACGGCCTGCGGGTACCTGAATGGCGGGTCCTTGCCTGCCTGAGCGACGAGGACGGCGCGATGGTCACCGAACTGGCCAGGCTGTCCCTGCTTGAGCAATCGCGTCTGACCAGGATCATCGACCAGATGGCCGCCAAAGGGCTGGTCAGTCGTGGGGCCGATCCCGCCGATGCGCGCCGCGTGCGGGTATTTTTGACCCGGCACGGCCGCGCGCTGGCCACGCGCCTTGTCGATGACGCGCAGGCCCATGAAAAAGGCCTGCTGGCTTTGCTGACCGAGCAGGAGGCAGCCGTGCTCAAACCGGTTCTCAAGGCGCTGCTTGCGCGGCTGGAAGACGATCAGCGCTGAACCATATCCGCGCATTCCGGGATCGGGGTAACAGCGGCCCCATCGTGAAAATGCGCGCGGATGTTCTCGGCCACCAGCGCGAACATGGCACCGCGCGTCTCGCGCGTGGCGCTGGCCGCATGTGGGCTCAAAAGAACATTCTGCATATCGCGCAGGCTTTGCGGGACATGCGGTTCGTCCTCGAACACATCCAGAGCGGCCCAGCCCAGCCGCCCCGCCTCAAGCGCCGCGATCAACGCCGCCTGATCCACCACGGACCCGCGCGCCGCGTTGATCAGGCCGGATTCAGGTCCAAGCGCGTCAATCACCGATGCGGTGATCAGCCCATCGGTGTCCGAGCCGCCAGGCAACAGCAGCACAAGCGCCCTGCACCTGCGCGCCATCTCTTCGAGGTCGGCGCAGAATTCATAGGCTACATCCTGACGGCTGCGACCATGATAAAGCACGGTGACATTGAACGCCTCGAGCTTTTTCGCCAGATTGCGACCGATCCGCCCAAGGCCGACGATGCCCACGGTCTGTCCTTCGATCGACCATGTCAGCGGTGTCTGCCCACTCTCCCAGGCTCCGCTGCGCACATGCCTGTCCTGACGCACATATTCCCGGCTTGCCGCCAAAAGCATCAGGAAGGCAAAATTCGCCACATCCGCGTTCAGCACGTCGCGGGTATGCGTGATGACGATGCCGCGCGCCCGGGCAGCCTGCACATCCACCCCGTCATAGCCGACCCCCATATGCGAGATGATCTCCAGATTGGGCAGCCTGTCCATGACATCTGCGCTGAGGGCACCGGCAAAATTGATCACCCCGCGAATGTCTTCTGGCCTGTCGATCTGCCAGTCCGCAGACGGATCATCGATCACCTCCAGGGTGATATCCTTTGGCAATGCAGTGACAACCGGTGGGGGAGGTTGGCGCAGGGCAAGAACGCGGATGGTCATGGGATTTGGCTCCTCGGCGTGATGGGCTAGGGGTGACATATTCCGGACCTGTCTTCCAGTGGGCAACAGGTGCTGGACAGATTACTTGCATTTGCATATGAAAATTCAAGCGCGGCCTCGAATCTCACACTTGCTTTGAACCGGCGCGCCAGCACAGCACATCTGCCGCCAACAGGACCTCTCTTTTTCGTCTTCGGGTTGTCAGAACCGTGGCGCGGCGCGGCAGGTGAGGGGCCAAAGCCCCCCTACAAAACGGAGAACAAGCCATGAAACTCTGGTACCAATCATACGTTGATTACGAAAACGGCGCATCTTACTGGGATATGCTGCAACCGCATCTTGATACGGTGTCCTCCCCGGATACGCAGGTGGATATTCGCGGGATCACGCCCTATGACAGCTACGCGCACCCTCTGGTGGAGTTTCGCTGCGCACGCGAGATGATCTGCAATGCGATCCAGGCCGAGCGCGAAGGCTATGACGCGTTCATCGTCGGCCACTTTCAGGATGCCGGTCTTTATGAGGCGCGCTCGGTCGTCGATATCCCGGTGATCGGACTGGGCGAAGCGACGATGCTGTGGTGTTGCCAGATGGGCCAGCGTCTGGGAATCGTGACGATCAACCCGCGCTTTATCCCATGGTTTCACCATCAGATCGGCAAGTATGGATTGCGCGATCGTGTCAGCGGTGTCCACTCGATGAGTTTCGAACCCGGTCAGATCCTCGGTGCCTATGGCGATCCTGCAAAGGCGGCCGAGGTCAAGAAGCTGTTTGAAGAACAAGGACGCCCCATGGTTGCCGAGGGAACAGATGTGCTCATTCCCGGCGGCGGCATTCCGATGCTTTTGTTCTCACAGTTTCATGACCATCAGATCGACGGGGCTCCGGTTGTGAACGGTATACCCATCGCCGTGCAGATGGCCGAGATGGCGGTCAATCTCAAGCGCCACACCGGTCAGGGCGTGAGCCGCGTGGGAGATTATGCCAAAGCTCCCCCTGAGGTGATCGAAGAGTTCCTCACCCACCCCAAAGGGCTTTAGTTTCCAAGGCTTGGCAGCCAGGTCGCAATGCCCGGAATGAAGATCAGCATGACGACCAGAAAGATCGAACAGCCGATAAAGGGCAGGGCGGCCAGATAGATATCACGCATCTTGGTGTCGGGCGGAGAGACGCCCTTCATCACGAACAACAAAAGTCCGAACGGCGGCGTGGTAAAGCTGATCTCCAAAGCCAGCAGGACGATCACCGCAAACCAGATCAGATCAAAGCCCAGCGTTTGTGCCAGCGGGAAGAAGATCGGAACCGTCAGCAGCATCATCGACAACTGGTCCATGAACATGCCCAGTACCAGCAGGATGCCAAACATGATCAGCAGCATGGTGATCGGATCCAGATCAAACCCGGTGGCCCAGCGGATCAGGCCGGAAGAGGCCCCCGAAAAGGCCAGCAGCGCCGAGAATGTTGCCGATCCGAAGATGATCAACAGCGCCATCGTCGTGACCTTGAGCGCACCGGTCACGGATTTGACGATCCCCTCCCATGTGAGCGAGCGGTAGAGAGCCGCAAGGACAACCACGCCAAGGCATCCAAACGCCGCACTTTCGGACGGGGTCGCAATGCCGAACATGATCACCAGGATCACACCGATCACGATCGAGACCATGGGCAGGATATCAAAAAAGAACAGCCGCAGTTTCTCGCGCCAGGAGGTGCTTTCCAGCTCGTAGGCAGGGGCTGCGGACGGATCATACAGCGCCATGCCAAGGATCATCACCGCATACATGATCGCCAGCAACAGACCCGGCAGAATGCCTGCAATCAGCAGCTCTCCGATATCCAGTTCGGCCAGCGTTGCCAGAAGAACCGCCAGCGCCGAGGGCGGGATCAGCATTGCCAGGCCCCCGGTCCCCAGAATCGGGCCGATCGACATATGTTTCTTGTATCCGCGCTTTTGCATCTCAGGCACCATCAGCGAGCCCAAAAGTGCCGTGGATCCCATGGATGAGCCCGACAACGTCGCAAAAGCCGTACCGCCGGCAACGGTGACAAATGACAGCCGTGCGGGCAATTTGCCCATCAGACGATCGACCGCCCCAAACATGCGGTTTGCCAACCCCGTGTGAAAGAATATCTCGCCCATCAACAGGAACATCGGCACCGGCATGAGGTTGAAGGATGTGATCGTGGGGATCGCGTTATTGGCCAACTGGCCTATGCCGCGCGCCATCTGGTCAAGGATATCGCCCCGTCCCCCCATGAAATAGGCAGCACCGATGACGTTGGCGGCCAGAAAGGCCAGAGCCACGGGTACGCCGAGCACCATGAAAAACAAGATCATTCCCAGCAGGAAGAAAAGCGCTTCGAACCATTCCATCGCGATGCTACCTAACGCTTATTCATACACGCCGGCTTGGCCGGAATGCAGGGTTTCCGGGCCAAAGACGAAGCGGGCAAACTGAATGCCCATCAGTCCGAACCCGATGGGCATCGCGCCCAACAGCAGCCATTTGGGCATATCGAGGCTGCGCATTTCCGCATCGCCGAATTGATAGGCTTTTAGCGTGCCCTGAAAGGTGTACCAGACGAGGATCGCGCAGATCACCACGCACAGACCCGATACAGCCCGGCTGAATGGGCGTTGCACGGATTTAGGCAGGGCGGCACTCAGAAGTTCGATGAACACATGGCCTTTGTGACGTACCAGCCAGGGGGAGGCTGCCATCACGATATACAGCAGGCCGAACTCGGCGAATGTGAACACATGGCTCGACCATTGCCCGGACAGGTTCACGCTGCGCGCCACCGCGCTGATTACGATCCCAAGCATGATCGCAACCAAATAAATCCCGGCCAGGATGGCCAGAAAATCACATATGCGATCAATCACGCGCATCTGGTTTCCCCTGCGGTTGCCTCAGGCCCCTCTTGTCGGGGGCGTGCCGCGCCACCCCGCAACAGGGTGGCGCGCTCTGTGTGATCAGGATCCGTTGTCCAGCGCGTAGTACTGGCGCAGAAGGCGGTATGTTTCCGCACCTGCACCTGCACCGTCAATGCGCTCGTACATACGCGCCCAGGCCGCATCATCAGCCAGTTTCTGATAGGCAGCACCGGCTTCTTCGGTTGGGTGGCTGACGAATGTCATGCCGCCATCCAGCAGGATCTGGTTGTCGGATACAACGTCGGCCTGACGATCATTGAAGGATTTCTCTTCCCACTCGATCACCACGCTCTGGATCAGTTCCTGGCTTTCCGGGCTCAGGGCGTTCCAGGCATCAACGTTGAAGATCACGCCGATATCCGTGTTGTAGAACATCGGATCAACACGGTAGGAGAGGAACTCGTTCCATTTCAGCTGGGGAATGCCGATCTCCGTCCAGGCAGCAGAGTCAACCACGCCCTTTTCCAGCGCCGAATACACTTCGGTGGCCGGCATGGATGCGGTGGTGGCGTTCAGCGCAGTGAAAAACGCGTTGTAGATCGGGTTGTCGCGCAGTTTGACACCGGTCAGATCGAGAACGCCGTTTTCGTCAAACTTGGGTTCGGAGTTCATGAAGATGTGGAACTTGATGCCCCCATCGATCCAACCCAGATGGCGAACGTTGAAGCGCTCCTGGTGGGCTGCGTCCATGATGGCAGCACCGCCGTTGGCACGCGCTTCCATCGGGGTGACGCGGGCTGCGACCATCGCGTCGATCTCAGGAACGTTGGCTCCGTAAAACGAGCCCGGCGTATGCACCATGTCGATGACACCATCGCGCACGGCTGCGGGTTGCTGGAACATGCCGATGGCTTCGGGACCACCACGCACATCAATCTGAACGATGCCTTTGCCGCGTTCGTTGATGTCTGCGACCATCGCAAGGAAGGTCTTGGTGTAAACCAGGAATTCGGGGAAGGCGTGAACCGCGCTCACGCGGTCTTCGGCCTGGGCCGATGTTACACCCAGCGACAGCGCAAGGCCGATCGCGGGCAGGACGGTAGTTGCCTTGGTGGAAAGGCGGGTGAAAAAGGACATTCGTCGTCTCCCTGTGTGTCTTCTTATTGTGACCAAACGTTTATCGTGACCAAACGTCGCCAAAAAAGGCAGTTTTGACGCAGGCATCTTGCACCCCTCTGCAGGGGTTGCAAGGGACCCTATCAAAATTTCTATGCATTTGCATATGAAAAGCTTGACCATGTCACAAAAGCGATGAAAATCTGATTACATGAAATTTCATGTAATTGGGTTTGGCATCGTTTGCACAGATCCGGGAAGGGTAAACCATGCAAATAGCTGTTCTGGGTGGCGGCAATGGATCGACCGCCGCAGCCGTAGATCTGACTGAGCAGGGCCATCATGTGCGTTTCTGGCGCCGCAATGCCCAGGCGCAGGAGGCGTTGCGGGCGCGTGACAACATGTTGACGCTGAAGGATGCCAAGGGCGAACGGCCCATTCGTATTGGCGTGGTCACCTCGGATATCGCCGAGGCTCTGCAGGGGGCTGATCTGATTGTGTGTCCGACTCCTGCAACTGCTCAGGAGGATATTGCCCGCGCGATGGCTCCGTATCTGAGCGATGGACAAGTTGTTTTCCTTCCGCCGGGCAGTTTTGGCAGCTGGATCATGGCCGATATCGTGCGCCGCGCGGGCAATCCGGCTGATGTCAGCTGGGCCGAGGCGGGGACATTGCCCTATCTCACGCGCATGCACGGCGTTGATACCGTCGCAATCACGACGCGCGCCACGCGCTTGCCCACCGGGGTCTATCCGTATCGCAATGCAGATCACGCTCACGCGGTTCTGGCATCGGCCTATCCTTCGGTCGAGCGCGCCGATGATGCGCTGTCCGGGGCTCTGATGAATGCTGGGCCGATCATTCACCCGCCGCTGATCACGATGAACGCCGGTCCGATCGAACATTTCGATCACTGGGATATCCACAATGAGGGCACACAGCCTGCGATTCGCCGCGTCACCACGCGGCTTGATCAGGAGAGGATCGCGGTGCGCGAAGCGCTGGGATATGGCGCGCCGCATTTTCCGCTTGCGGATCATTATGACAACGATGCCGAAGAGTGGATGTATGGGAACGCCGCGCATGAAAAGCTGACCGATAGCGGGGACTGGCGCGAGTATCTGGTCCTGACCGAACATCGTTACATGCGCGAGGATGTGGCAATGGGGCTGGCATTTCTGGTGTCGGTCGCCGACTGGGCCGGAGTGGCGGCACCGACCGCGACGGGCATCCTGGCGATGGGGTCAGCAATCTGTGACGATGATTTTCGCCAATCCGGCCGGACGCTTGAATCACTAGGCCTGTCCGGCATGAGCCGGTTCGAGTTGCAGACCATGCTGCGCGACGGACTCTGATATGGCTGAAAGAGAGATTATCGCAGCCGTTGGCGCCGGGCGGATGGGGCGCGGCATGGCGGTTGCCTTTGCCTATGCGGGGCACCCTGTCCATCTGATCGACGCCAAGCCACGCACGCCGGAAGACGCCGCACGACTGGCGCAGGAGGCGGGGGCCGAAATTCGCGCCACGCTTGGCATGATGGCAGGGTTCGGGTTGCTGGAAGAAACAGAAATCGACGAGATGGCTGCCCGCGTCCGGTATTTCTCGAATGACGCGCTTGAAACAGCTCTGGCTGGCGTGCGCGTTATCTTTGAAGGCGTGCCTGAAACGATGGAGGCCAAGACAGATGCCTTTGCACGCGTTTGCGCTGTTGCGGCTGCGGATGCGATCATCGCCTCGACCACCTCAACGATCCTGTCCAATGATCTCCAGCCTCTGGTGAGCCATCCAGAACGGTTCCTGAACGCGCATTGGCTGAACCCGGCCTTTCTGGTGCCACTGGTCGAATTGTCTCCGGGCGATGCAACTGCGCCGCAAACCACCGCCGCTCTCAAGGAATTGCTTGAGCGTATCGGCAAGGTTCCGGTTATCTGTGCCGCAAGCCCCGGATACATCGTTCCGCGCATTCAGATCCTTGCGATGAACGAAGCCGCGCGCATGGTCGAGGAGGGGGTGGCCAGCGCCGAAGACATCGACAAGGCGACCAAATACGGCTTTGGGTTTCGCTTTGCGGTGCTGGGGCTGTTGGAGTTCATTGACTGGGGCGGTGGTGACATCCTGTATTACGCCAGCCGCTATATGGCCGGAGCTACTGGCGCAGATCGTTTCAAGGCTCCGGATATCATCGAGGCCAATATGGCCGAAGGGCGGACAGGTCTGCGCGACGGACAGGGGTTTCTTGACTATGAAGGCATGGATGTTGCCGCTTATCAGCGCGGCCGGCTGGATGCCTTTGCCTCCATGCTGCGCCATCTGGACAAAATGCCGGTCAAAGGGTGACAGGCGGTTCTTGACGCTGCTTCGCCTGGGATCGAACAGGTGTGCTTGCCGTCAAGAGCCTGTTGCGGTGGCTGTCCCGGGCGATGCGCCGGCAAGAAACGCCTCCAAGGCGCCAAGAAACAGATCGTTATGCGCAGGCAGTGAGACCGACACCCTCAGGAAATGCTCCAGACCTGCCTCGCGGGTGCGGTTCACGATGATGCCGGCCGTGTCAAAGACATGCTCCACGATCGCCTCGGTGGTATCGGGGTTCTGATCTGGTGGGCTGAGCAGCAGGAAGTTCGTATGGCTGGGCAAAACGCTGCACCCAAGCGCCTGCATCGTGGCGCTCATCCGGGCACGCTCGGCCTTGATTTCGCTTACCCGGGTTTGCACCGTTGCCATATCCCCCAGCGCTGCAATCGCTGCGGCCTGCGCCAGCGCATTCACCGTACCCATCCCGCGCGCCGCATAGAGCAGCGGAATCATCCAGTCTGGCCCATGACACCACCCCACGCGCGCGCCCGCCAAACCGTAGGCCTTTGAGAAGGTGCGCGTGACAACCACATTCTCGCGACCTTGCACCAGCGCATGAACCCCGGCGCAATACTCGGGGGTCGCAAACTCGCCGTAGGCCAGGTCCAGAACAAGCAGGACCTGTGGCGGCAGCGCATCCGCCAGACGTGCCAATTCCCTGGTGTCCACCAGAGTTCCTGTCGGATTGTTCGGATTGGCCAGAAACAGCACCCGCGTGCGCGCCGTCACCGCCGAAAGCAGGGCATCCACATCCGTGGTGAAATCCTGCTCGGGAGCTTTGACAAGGTCGGCACCGACCCGGTTGGCGGTCAGGGCGAATTGGATATAGCCATATTCGGTGATCAGGATCTCATCGCCCGGACGGGCAAAGACGCGGGCGATCACGTCCAGCAATTCTTCCGAACCATTGCCGCAGATGACATGTTCGGGATCAATTCCGTTTGATGCGCCGATCGCATCCCGCAAACCGTCGCAATGTGGACTGCCATAGGATTGCACGCGGCCGGCTGCGTTGTGCAAAGCCTCGCCAACAGCAGGAGAGGGGCCGTAGGGCAGTTCGTTGAAACCCATGTTCACAACGGGCAGGCCCAGCGGTTGCGCACGGGCAATGCGCCCGCGGATCTGCATCGGTTCGAGATAAGCCTGTGGTCGCATCACTGTCCCTTTCGTCTTGTGCGCAGTTGGTCGCAAATCGCGGCGACGCGCAAGTCAGCTTTCGTATCGGGTGCGCCCGCGCCGGTCCGCATGAATGCCCAACTGAATATTCAGCGGCTGGTGGGCGCGTTGCGAACAGGCTTTGCGCGGGCAGACATGGCAGGAAATCCCGATCTGGCGGAAGATGGCGGGGTCGGTCGTGTTGAACGGTTCGGCGTAGCAGATCTTGTCCGCATGCGCGCGCTCACACCCCAGTGCCAGGGCCATACGCCTGTCCTGCGTGTCACGGCTGAAGACGGGGCGATTTGCCGAACGGCACAGCGTAAAGAACTGCCCGCCATCGGGAAGCTCGACGAACCGCGGGATGATGTCGCCGGGCGTGCGCAGGGCATGATGAATATCCCAGACAGGGCATGAGCCGCCGCGTTCGGCCAGGGTAAAGGGTGTAGCGTTGAACCGTTTGGTCACGTTGCCGGCACGATCCACTCTCAGCAAAAAGAAGGGAATCCCGCGCCGGCCTTCACGGTGCAGGGTGGTCAGACGATGACAGACCTGCTCGAAACTTACTCCGAAACTCGCTGCCAGCCGGTCTAGATCATAGCGTGTGGTCTCGGCTGATTCGAGGAAGGCGTCATAAGGCATCAGCAGCGCGCCGGCGAAGTAGTTCGTGAGTTCAACCGCCAGGCGGGCTTTGGTGTCCGGGTCGCGGATGGGGGCTGCGTTTACGATGGCATCCACATGATCGGTGCACACCAGCAAGCCCAGCACATGGGCCAGCTGAAACACGCGATTGGTGTGATCCAGCGCCTGAGAGAGCAAGACCTCGCCCCTTTCACGATCAAAGACACGCAGGCTGTCAGGCATTTGTTCAGGGGGCACCACCTGTGCGGACAGCCCCATTTCGATGCGCAGAAATCGTTTGAGCGAGGCATACATGTCATCTGCCGCCCCTCCGATCCGTCCGCGGAAATCCTCGGCCACCCGCTCCAGCGAATTGAAGTGATTGCCGTGATCGCGAAACACGTCGTGAATTGCGGTCTCTGGCGTCGTGGCGAAAAAATCTGCCGCTTCCGAGCTGCCGGACATGCGGTTCAAGCGATCCGTAAGGGAGGTGTGGCTTTGATACAGCTGCAAGAACCGTTCGGTCACGCGCGGTGCGTGATCAAGGGCTGCGCGCAATTCCTGTATGTCTGGTGGCTCGCCGGGAAAGATCGGATCGCGCATGGCCGCGCGCAGCTCGGGCACGCGATTTTCCTCGCCGTCGCGCAGGAGATCTCGCCAGTCCACGCCGTAAGTCTCTGTAATGGCAACAAGAACGGGAACGGAGAGTGAGCGCTGATTGCTTTCAAGAAGATTTACATAGGCCGGGCTGATGCCCAGTCTTTCCGCCATGCGAGCCTGTGTCTCGCGATGCGTGCGGAGTTATGCCCGAAAGTTGGTGATGGTCTGAAGTAGGCG
>NZ_JBASXK010000055.1:0-19173 GCF_049276915.1 Aestuariivita sp.
TAAAGCTTGCGCAGTCAAAGGTCAAGCAAAGCTGCGTCGTGATCTAGTCCGGCAGACCGGCACTGCGCAGACCGGCCTCGAACCGAGCCATCGCATCGGGATCGGAGATCTGGATAAAGCTTTTGGAGGTCAGCGACAGAGCCGACCGTGACAGCAGCCGCACATAAGAGGGCTCCATGTCGATCGCGCGCTCGAATTCGACATTGGCCCCGTCACATTGGCCCCGTGATGGTCGTGCAAATTCAATATCGCCTTCGACCAGAATGTCGCCCAGATTCACGCCCATGCGGAACCGAAGCGGCGCGGTCGCACCTGCCGTTTCCCGATTCATCGCCGTCTGGATTTCCACCGCGCAGTCGACCGCATCGACAACCGACGCGAATTCGGCGAAAAAACCGTCACCGGTGGTTTTGAACAATCGCCCGCGACAGCGCGCCAAAGCGGGTTTCACGACATCGCTGAGGACTGCGTTCAGCCGCGCACGCGTGCCTTCTTCATCCAGGCCGATCAGACGGGAATAGCCGACGATGTCAGCGGCAAGAATGGCTGCCAACCGACGTTCAGCGCGCGCGCTCTGTGAACATCCATCCGGTTAGGTCATTGCAACCGAATATTGCGCATCTTCGAACCAATTGCATCACAAAGATGCTGTGTCAGATCTGTTTGGCGACCTGAGTGAATTCCAGCTCGACCGGAGTTTCCCGGCCAAAGATCGACACAGTCACCTTCAGGCGCTGGTTGTCTTCGTCCACTTCCTCGACCATGCCGTCGAAATCCTCGAACGGGCCATCGGCCACTTTCACCTTCTCGCCGATCTCGAAGTGGATCAGGGTACGCGGTGTCTCTTCGCCTTCCTGAACGCGGTTCAGGATCTGGTTCACCTCGGCATCGCGCATCGGCATCGGACGCCCCTGCGGGCCCAGAAATCCAGTGACGCGGTTGATCGAGTTGATCAGGTGATACCCCTCATCCGACATCTCCATATGCACCAGAACATACCCGGGCATGAAGCGACGTTCGGTCGTGACTTTCTTGCCGCGACGGACCTCGATCACCTCTTCGGTCGGGACCAGAACTTCGTCGATCTGATCTTCAAGCTCCTGCTCTGCAACCGAAGTCCGGATTTGCTCGGCGATCTTCTTCTCGAAATTCGAGAGCACGCTGACCGAATACCACCGTTTCGCCATGTCTCATGCCGTCCTTCGTTGTGGCCATCCCGCCTGATGCGGGCTGGAGTATCTGCAATCTGGTTTCCCAAGAAAAAATCGGCGCGCAACTCGATTCGCCGCACGCCATTTCAGGGAATTCACGCGATCTAACCGCCAATTCTCAATTGATCAAGGCCGAAAACCCAAGTCAACCTTAGCCAAAGAAGCCCAGTATGCCCTGCAGACCGCTGCGGATCAGCAAGTCGACAAGGGCAAAGAACACCGCTGTCAGCGCCGCCATGATGAAGACCATCACACTCGTCAGCAGCACCTCACGGCGCGTTGGCCAGACGACCTTGGAGACTTCCGAGCGCACCTGCTGAACGAACTGGACGGGGTTGGTTTTGGCCATCGGGCGACATCCTTGCGATTTGTCAGCGCGACATAGCCGCTTGGTTCACTGAATTCAAGAGAGCGCAGCCGCCCCGTGGCGCAGGGCCATCGGGGCCTGCCCGGTTTCCCGGCGAAACATATGCGTCAGCGCTTCGGGCGAGCCATAGCCATAGCGCCGCGCCACCGCGTCTATCCGGTCACCGCGCGCCACATCCTGTCGCGCCAGCGCCAGACGCCATTGTCGCAGATAGGCCTGAGGCGAGGTTCCCACCGCCTCCCGAAACCGCGCGATAAAGCGGCTGCGCGACATGCCGGCCGCCCGGGCAAGGTCCTCGTTGCTCCAGCCCTGCCCCGGCTGGTCATGCATGGCCACCATGGCGCGCGCCAGTCTCTGGTCCGCCAGTCCGCCCAGCATCCCGCGGGGCACGTCCCCCACTTCGAGCCGCGCGCGCAACAGGCGCACGATCAGAACCTCGACCAGACGGCCAAGGACCGATGCCCCGCCGCAGCGTCGCGTGGCAACTTCGGACTGCATCAGCGCGATCACCGCGGCCAGCTCTGCGTCCTGATCCACCGGATGCGCCAGATCATCCGGCAGCGCCAGCGCCAGAGGCGAATCCGCCCCGCCGAAGTCGACATGGGCCTGCAAGAGGATCTGCCCAGCGGCGGCCCGCGGCAGCCCCTGCGATCTGGGCCGCAGATGCAACATGCGCCCCGCCGCCCCCTCAAGCACAAAGAGGTTCGCCTGCTCAACGCCGGCCAGATCCACATGCAGCGTAAAGCGCGACATCAAGGCCGACAGACGATCAATCGCAGCCACTTCAGTCCTTTCGATCAGATTATCGGGGTTTTCCCTATCATTAATACACGTACACCCGTTGCGATGCAACCAAACACAGGACCAGACCTCATGTTGATCCCTCGCCACAAGACACCTGACCTCACGCTGCCCCTTTTGGGTAGTGGCAGGTTTGACCTTGGCACCGAAGCCACCGAGCGCGGCACTGTCATCACGTTTTACCGTGGTCTGCATTGCCCGATCTGCGCCACCTATCTGAGCGAGTTGGAAAAGAGCGTGGACGCGTTTGCCGAGCGCGGCGTCAGCACCATCGCCGTCAGCACCGACGGGCAAGAGCGCGCCCAGGGCATGGCCGAAAAGATCGGGGCAGAAAAACTGCGCTTTGGCTATGATCTGAGCCTTGAGAAGGCGCGGGAATGGGGGCTTTACATCTCGACCAGTCGCGGCACGACATCCATCGGTATCGAGGAACCCGCACTGTTTGCCGAACCCGGCCTGTTCATGGTGACGCCCGAACAGACGCTCTATTACGGATCGGTTCAGACCATGCCCTTTGTGCGCCCGCATTTCTCGGAACTGGTCGGCGCGCTCGATTTCGCGATCAAGAACGCCTATCCGGCGCGCGGCGAATACACCGGCGCGCTGCCCGGCGCGGCGGCCTGACATCCTGCGAAAACAGGGTTCCCCACGGGGAACCCGCCCTGTTCTAGTCGGCTGACAGCAGCCAGGTGTTATCCGCGCTCAGACACCGTCGGCTGGCGGATTGGCTGCGCTTTTTTGCTTTACCTTCAGTGGTATGCACGAAGGACACGCATCTGGGACTGGTGTCCACGCGGGTGACTTCCACAACCCCGGAGGCTCCGGTCTTTTCATTGCTCCACTGCGCAGTTTCGCCGACTTTCACACCGGCCTTGGTGTAAAGCTCGGTCGCGGTCGCGGTGGCAATCTCGATATCTTCGGGCGTGAGGTTGGAATCCGACAGCATGCGTGACAATTGCGCGGAAGCCGGAAGCGCCAGCGTCGCGGCCAGGGCCCCGGCCAGGCACAGGCGGGTCAGCGAGAGAAAACCAAAGCTACGGATGCAAGCGGCCACGATGAAAATCCCCGTTCTGGATATCGGCACCGGTTCGGTGCTGTCTGGTGTGTCAGTTTAAACAGATCAGGCGGATGGGCAAGTCGCCTTGCCCGGCCGCGCTGCCCCTCGGGTTTGCGTCAAGCTTCCCAAGTGATCTGACCGCCACAGATCGTCACTGCCGCGCGCGCCGTGTCGATATCGGACAACTGCGTGGCTTCCAGATCCCGGTCCATGATGACGATATCCGCCAGAAGGCCCGGCACCAGACTGCCAAGACGGTGATCCTCATGCCCGGCATAGGCACCGCCCAGCGTATAGCCATGCAGCGCCTGCATCAGCGTCGAGGCATGATCCGGCAGACCCGGCTTCCAGGCCCGCCGCGCGATGGCCGCCTTGACGCTGCGCATCGGGTTCACATCGGCCACCGGCCAATCCGAGGCAAAGGCGATGGGCACGCCCTCGCGGCGCAAATCATCCAGGGGAAAAGCCCAGCGCCAACGCTCTTCACCGACACGGCTGATCCAGGGTTCAAGCGGAAAGTCCATGGCTCCGGGCGGATGGGACGGCTGCATCGAGGCCACGACCCCCAGTTCAACGAAGCGTGGCAGATCGTCGGGGTGCAACAGTTCGACATGTTCGATCCGGTGGCGGGAATCGCGCGCTCCATTCGCCTCGCGTGCCGCCTGATAGCCATCCAGCACATTGCGGATCGCCGCATCGCCGATCGCGTGCACGGCGATCTGCAGGCCGCGTCGGTCCGCTTCGATCGCGGCGGCGTGGAACCGTTCGGGCGTATGCAGAAGATCGCCCTTCCAGCCGGGCGTGTCGGCATAATCCTCGACCAATACGGCGGTCGCGCTGTCGATCACGCCATCCATGAACATCTTGACACGGCGCGAACTCAGCCGGTCGCTGGCGAATTCTTCGCGCAGCTGAGAGGCCTCTTGCAGGCTTTCGATCGGCTTGGACGGGGTCAGGTGAAACGGGATATCCGTGCGGCAGGTCAGACCGCCATCCGCCTCGATCTCGCGCAGCAGCTCCAGCTGATAGCGGTTGCCATCCATATTGTGCAGGCTGGTAAAGCCATAAGACGAACACAGTTTCAGACCTTCGAGCAGCACCGAGATATCTTCGGCCCTCTGCGCAGGCGTGAGATCGCCCTCGGGCTCCACCCCGCCAAGCCCAAGGCCCTCGCGCCCACCCGAGGAGCGCAGCTCCATGACGGGATCAAAGGCACCATGCTCGCGCAATTCGCCCGAGGCGGTGCCATCTGCGGCCATCACGATCTCGGAGCCGACCGACACCTCGCGGCCCTGCAGGATACCGGCGCGTTCCAACGCCACGGTGTTGGCCCAGGCGGTATGGTGGTCGCCTGCAAACAGGATCAGAGGTCGATCCGGGAGCGCGGCGTCCAGCATCTGACGTGTGGTTGCGACGCCTGAACCGAACAGGTTGTAATCGGCGGCCTTGCAGATCAGCAGCGCCTCGTCGGGATTGGCGCGGGCATAGGGCTGCACCTTGTCGCGCAGCGCATCCAGCCCGTGCACACCATCCAGCTGGCAGAGCCGCAGGCCAAAAGCCCCTGAAAACAGATGCAGATGCGCTTCGGTCATGCCCGGCATGACGGTGGCTTGCTGAGCGTCGATCCGGCGCGTGCTGCTATCGGCCAGGGCCAGAACATCTTCATTCGTGCCGACAGCCAGGATGCGATCCCCGGCGATGGCCAGAGCCTGGGCAAAGGGTGCGGCGTCATTCATCGTCAGGACGTGGCCGTTCAGAATGATCATGTCGGCGCGGCTCATTGTGCGGCCTCTTGTTTCTTCAAGGGCGAGCGCGCGGCGAACTGCGGCGTGAAGACAAGCGGCACAAGAGCGGCTGCATCTTTCTGCAGAATCTTTCGATGGGTGGTCAGAGGCATGTCGTCATCCTTGATGAATTCGAAGTATCGAGCGCTCCAGCGATCAAACACCAGATCGGCCAGAACCCCGGTGTCGGGTTCAGACCTGTTGAGCAATGCGATGTCATAGGCATTCAGAAAATCCACGATCAGGGCGCGCAGGGCGAGATCGTCAAAATCGAAACGGCGCTGGAATTCCGTTCCCGCGCGGCGGATATGGGCGGCCTCGGCATAGCGCCAGATGCGCTTTCCGGCGATGGCGATCGTCTTGTCCGTCATCGCGAACATCACCCCGGCGATGACCTCGTCAAAGGGGCAATCGGTCAGCATCATCTGCTGCAAGCTCTCGCTGCGGGCTTTCTCGGTTCCTTCGAAGACGATGGTGCTGAGAATGTTTTCCTTGGATCCGAAATAGTTGAACACCGTGGGAGGAGAGACCCCGGCGGCCTCGGCAATCGCGGTCACCGTCGTGGCGTCGATTCCATCGCGCGAGAACAGCCGTTCGGCGCATTTCAGAATCGTCTCGCGGCGCTCGGCCTTCTGCCTCTCACGCAAACCCGATTCGGCTGCTGCGGGTCTATTTTTCGAGACAGGCGATGCACACACGGGCAGTTGCTTTCGGATGATCGGATAATTTTAGTCTAATAAAAGTTTTGTGTTGACACAATGACTATTGGCGATGGCACTATCGCAGCAAGACATTCTGACGAGGCAAGACCGCAGCCACATGATCGAAATCCAAAATGTAACCAAAGTCTTTGGTGCCGGTGACAGTGCTTTTACAGCCCTCAGAGACGTCAGCGTTACGATTGCAGAGAATGAATTCTTTACCCTTCTGGGGCCTTCGGGCTGTGGCAAGACGACCTTGCTGCGCCTGATCGCGGGGTTTGAACCTCCGACGATGGGGGCGATCCTGCTGAGCGGGCGCGACATCTCGCGGCTGCCTCCGAACAAGCGTCCGGTGAACACGGTCTTTCAGAACTATGCGCTGTTTCCCCATATGAGCGTGGCGCAGAACATCGCCTTCGGGCTGGAGATGCTGGGCAAGCCCAAGGCCGAGGTCCAGTCCACCGTCGACGAGATGCTGCGGCTTGTGCGGATGGAAGAACTCAAGGACCGCCGCACCAGCGAAATCTCGGGCGGGCAGCAACAGCGCGTCGCGCTGGCCCGTGCCCTGGCACCGCATCCCGAAGTGCTGCTGCTGGATGAGCCGCTGTCGGCGCTGGATCTGAAACTGCGCAAGGAAATGCAGATCGAGCTGAAGCGTCTGCAAAGCGAAACCGGAATCACCTTTGTCTTTGTCACCCATGACCAGGAAGAAGCCTTGACGATGTCCGACCGGGTGGCCGTGATGAGCGCCGGGCGGATTCTGCAGATCGGCAGCCCGCAGGAAATCTATCAGCGCCCTGCCGAGCGTTTCGTGGCCAATTTCATCGGCGAGTCCAATTTCCTGGATGCCACGCTTGCCGGTGATGGGGTCACCCTGGCCGGTGACGACGCGACCTATCCGGTCAATCGCCCCGAGGGTGTGACCGACGGCAAGGTCAGCGTGCTGGTGCGGCCCGAACATATCGGGATCGGCGGCGACACCGGACTGAGCGCCAAGATGGAGACCATTGTCTATTCCGGCGAGGCGACTGTCGCACATCTGCGCCTGCCCGATGGCACCGCGATCAAGGCACGCCTGTCAAACACGCCCCAGGGCAGAGGTGATCTGCCCGCAGAGGGCGAGACAACCACCATCTCGATTGCCCCCGGCGCGATCACGGTCCTGCGGGATTGATGCCGATGAGCCAGCACAGCGCATATCGTCCCGGAGAGCTGGAGGCAGAAGCCCGCGCCGCCGATATCCGCAGCCGCTGGCTTTTGTCCCTGCCCGCCGTCGTGATCATCACCTGCGCGGCTGCCGGCCCGCTGCTTGTGATGCTGGTCTATTCGTTCCTGACGCCGGGCGAATTTGGCAATGTCGTCTGGGAATTCTCATTGGATGGCTGGTCCGGCACCCTGGTGCAGCGTGACATTTTCGATGACACGCTGATGTGGGCGGATGCGCATCTTTCGATCTTCTGGCGGTCCTTCTCGCTCTCGGTGATCACCACGATCCTGACCTTGATCTTTGGGGTGCCGACCGCGTGGTTCATCGCCACGCAGCCCCCCGGCAAGCGCGAGCTGTGGCTGTTTCTGATCACCGTTCCGTTCTGGACCAACCTTCTGGTGCGCACGATCGCCATTCAGGAACTGATCCGCAATGAAGGCGTGATCAACCTGGTGCTGCTCAAGCTGGGTGTGATCTCGCAGCCGATCCAGATGATGTTCACCGATTTCGCCATCGGGTTCGGCATGACCTATGTCTATCTGCCGCTGATGGTCCTACCGGTCTATGCCGCCGTGGACAAGCTGGATTTCCGCCTCGTGGAGGCCGCGCATGACCTTTATGCCAGCCGCTGGACAGCCTTTCGCCGGGTGATCCTGCCACTGATCAAACCCGGGATCATCGCGGGGTCCATTCTGGTGTTCATCCCGTCACTGGGTGCCTATGTGACGCCGCGCGTTCTGGGCGGGGGCAAGAACCTGATGTTCGGAAACCTGATCGAGCTGCAATTCGGCGCAGGGCGCAACTGGCCGCTGGGTGCGGCTTTGTCGATCATGCTGATGACTGCGGTGATGGTGGCCTTGATCTATTACGTCCGTGTCACATCAAGGGAGCGCGCAGATGGCTGATGCGACGACCACCCCGGTGTCAACGCCACAGGCACCGGCGCGCTATCGCAAGGGATATTCGGTGCGCACTTTGCCGGGCTTTGCGGTGGTGGCGCTGTTCACGATGTTTGTTCTTTATGCGCCGATTTCGATCCTCGTGGTGTATTCCTTCAACGAAGGCACCTCGCTGGCGATCTGGGAGGGGTTTTCGCTGCGCTGGTATCAGCAGGCGCTGGCGAACGAGGCCGTGCAGGATGCGGCGATCCGGTCCTTGTACCTGGCGTTCTGCGCCTCGACCGTCGGAACGATTGCGGCAACCATGGCGGCTTTGGCAACCACCCGGACACGGCATTTCCCCGGCAAGACGATGATTTACGCATTGATCAACCAACCGCTGATGGTGCCCGAGATCGTCACGGCCGTGGCGCTTCTGATCGTGTTTGCCGCGATCAAGGTCTGGACCGGCCATACGTCCATGATCTATCTGATCGTCGCGCATACCGCGTTTTGCGTGCCCTTTGCCTATCTGCCGATCCGCGCGCGTCTTGAGACGATGGACATGTCCTATGAGACGGCCGCGCAGGATCTTTATGCGTCGAAATCTCAGACCTTCCTCAAGGTGACCCTGCCGCTGATGTGGCCGGGCATCATTGCCGGTCTGATGCTGGCCTTTGTCATTTCGATGGACACGGTGGTGATCACCGAATTCGTCAAATCCGCCGGGCAGGAGACCCTGCCGACCTATATGTTGGGTCAGCTTCGTCGGGTGGTTACCCCTGAGGTCAACGCGATCTCGACGGTGATCCTGTTCGCCGGCGCGATCCTTGTCGCCCTGTTTTTCCGCCTGACCATGCGAAAGGGATGATGGCGCAAGTCGGCCGTCAGAGCCGATCGACATAATACGTAACCGACACCAAGGAGAGAAAACATGAAATCGACAATTCTCGCAGCCTCCGTCCTGGCGCTGTGTGCCAGTGGCGCGTTTGCCAAGGAACTGAACATTTACAACTGGGGGAACTATACGAACCCCGAACTGATCGAGAAATTCGAGGCCGAGACCGGCATCAAGGTCACGATCACCGACTATGACAGCAACGACACCGCACTGGCCAAGGTCAAGGCGGGCGGTCACGGCTTTGATATCGTCGTGCCGTCCCATTCCTATGTCCCGATCTGGGTGGGCGAAGGTCTTCTGATGGAAACCCGTCCTGACGAGATGGAGAATTTCAAGAACGTCGATCCCACCTGGGTCGATGTCGCATGGGATCCGGGCCGTCACTATACCGTGCCATGGCAGTGGGGCACGACCGGTGTGGTCGTGAACACCAAATACTATGATGGCGATATCAACACATCGGCCATCTTCATGGATCCGCCCGATGAGCTGAAAGGCAAGATCAACGTTGTCCCCGAGATGGGTGACATCATGGCGCTGGCGATCATGTATTACGGCGGCACACCCTGCACCGGCGACAAGGAAATCCTCCGGCAAGTGCGCGATGGTCTGGTCGAAGCCAAGAAGCATTGGCTGGGCATGGATTATGGGAACCTTGAAAAATTCGCCAAGGAAGATCTCTGGGCCGGCGTGAACTGGAACGGCTCGACGTTCCGGATGCGCCTGCAGAACGAGAACATCGCCTATGGCTATCCCAAGGAAGGCTATGTGGTGTGGATGGATTCGGTTGCCGTTCTTGCAGATGCCAAGAATGTCGAAGAAGCCAAGATGTTCCAGAACTTCATCATGGAGCCTGAGAACGCCGCGCTGATTTCGGCGTTTGCACGCTATGCCAACGGCATCACGGGTTCTGAAGACTTCATGCCCGAGGACATGAAGACCGCGCCCGAGATCGTCATCCCGGCCGAGTTGAAAGACAAGGGTGTGTTCAACCAGGCATGCCCGTCGGATGTTCAGGCGCTGTATACCCGCATCTGGACCGATCTGCAGAAGTAAGACCTGGACGGGGCACCGCACAGGTGCCCCGTTTTCATCTGAGTGTGTCTCATGACTGACAGTTACAAGAACTCCCAACAGCCGGCTCCGATCATGCAGGGTACCCCGGTGCCGCCGGAATGGCGGATCCCGCGGGATGGCTATGACCGCCCGCCATTCAATCGCTGGACCTTCCAGAACATGAGCCAGGTTGCTCTGAGCGCCGATGTGCAGCGCGCGGATACGGTCTGGGATATGCCGTCCGCATTGCAGGACGTGGACGATATCGCGTTCGAAACGGTCTCGGGCCAGCCCACCACATGGGCGGGAATGCTGGATGATACCTATACCGACGCCGCCCTGATCTGGCATGACGGGCGCATCATCGTCGAACAGTATTTCAACGGCATGACCCCAAGGTCGCGCCACATCATTTTCTCGATGTCAAAAAGCCTGACATCCACCGTCGCCGGGTGCCTGATCGCGGATGGTGCACTTGATCCCTCGGCACCGGTGACCGCCTATGTGCCCGAGCTGGCGCATACGGCCTGGAACGGAGCCACGGTTCAGCAGGTGCTGGACATGACAACAGGTACCGTCTTTGACGAGACCTATGACAGCCCGCTGGCGCATGTCTGGAAGCTGGATATCGCCGCCGGGTTGCGCACACCGCCGCCCGAAATGCCCCCCGACGAGGTGCCCGCCACGATGTGGGACCTGATCCAGTCCCTGACCGAGGCCGAGGCCGCGCATGGCGCGCGGTTTTCCTATCGCTCGATCGAGACCGAGGTGTTGTCGACAATCATGGAACGCGCCACCGGGCAGCAGTTCGTACCGATGATGTCCCAGCGGCTTTGGGGGCCGATGGGGGCCGAGGAAGACGGCTTTTTCGTGGTCGACCGCGCCGGCTTTGCCATGTCGGATGGCGGGTACAATGCCACGCTGCGCGACATGGCGCGGTTTGGCCGGCTGATGCTGGAAGATGGCACCCGCGATGGCCGCCAGATCGTACCGCGTGCCTGGATCGAGGATGTCCGCAGGGGCGATCACGGTCTGTTTGATGATGACCACCGCGTGGCGTTTCCCAATGGCCGGTACCGCAACATGTTCTGGATTCCGGACCGGGACAGACCTGCGCATATGTGCCTTGGTATTCATGGTCAGCACGTTCTGATTGATCCGGAGCGCGCTCTGGTCGCGGTGAAACTGTCCAGCTGGCCCGTCGCCCTGAGCGATGACGGCTATTTGGGCGACTGGATGAATGGCGTCGATGCGGTCGTTGCCGCGCAATCGTGAAGGAAACATGATGTTTGAAGAACTGCTTTATCTGTCTGCGACCGAAACCATGCGCCGGTTTGCCGACAAAACCCTGTCGCCCGTCGAGCTGCTGGATGCCCAGATCGCCCGCGCCGAGGCGACGGCCGAGACCGTCAACGCCTTTACCTACACCCATTTCGACGAAGCCCGCGAGCTGGCCAAACAAGCCGAGGCACGCTGGAACAAAGGAGAGCCATCGGGCTGTCTGGACGGCCTGCCAGTCGCGATCAAGGACGAAAGCCATATCGCGGGCAAACCCACGTCGAGCGGGTCCTTGATCATGAAGGACTTCGTGGCCGAGAAAACATCACCCATGAACGAGCGCATCCTGGCCGAGGGGGCGATTGTACATGCGCGCACGGCGACGCCCGAGTTTTCCTGTGCCGGCGTCACCTGGACAGATCTTTGGGGGGTCACGCGGAACCCGTGGAATCTGGAAAAGACGCCGGGGGGATCTTCGGGGGGGTCGGCCGCTTCGCTTGCCCTCGGGACGTCGTCTCTGGCCACGGGATCGGATATCGGCGGTTCGATCCGCATCCCGGCGTCCTGCTGCGGTCTGGTGGGATACAAACCGCCCTATGGGCGCAATCCGGATGATACGCCGTTCAACCTGGATTTCTATTGCCACACCGGCCCGTTGGCACGGTCTGTCTCGGATGCGATCCTGTTGCAGAACATCATGTGCGGCCCGCACCCTATGGATATCTCGACGATCTATCCGAAACTGACCCTGCCGACGGACTATCCCAATATCAAGGGCTGGAAAATCGCGCTATCCATGGACCTTGGCAGCTTTGAGGTGGATGCGGATGTGCGACGCAATACCCTTGCCGCCGCTGACATCTTTCGCAGTCTGGGCGCCACGGTAGAAGAAGTCGATATCGGCTGGGGTCCCGAGGTGTTGGACGGCTGCATGGCCTATCTGAACCATCTGTTCGGCGGTGCCTTGTCGCAAGACCTGGAGGAGTACGGCGATATCATGACCACCTATTGCCGCGACTTTGCCAAGAAGGCGCTGAGCTCGACCGCGAGCGACTTTGTCGACAGTCTGGTCGTGGCAGGTGAAGCCTACAAGAAACTGGGGCCTCTGTTGCAGTCCTATGACTGTCTGATCTGCCCCACCAACGCCCTGCCTGCGGTGAACGCCGATTTCGACCCGTCAAAGGACAGCGTTCACATCAATGGGGTCGAGGTCCGCCCGGAACTGGGCTGGGTCATGACAACGCCCTTCAACATGATGAGCCGGTGTCCGGTTGTCTCGGTTCCGTCTGGCTTCGCCTCAAACGGAGTGCCGACGGGGCTGCAGATCATCGCGCCGACCTATCGGGACGAGATCGTGTTTCAGGCGGCCATGGCGTTCGAGGCGGCCTCGGGCGGGTGGTTCGCCACCAAGGCCGATCGGCCGAAACTCTGACCGCGCGCGCGACGCGACGGATCGGTATCCGGCACCAAGAACGGGATGCACCCTGCACGATATGCCGGTGCAATTGACAACACGTTCCCTGGAACGAATGATCGGGCACATGTCGATCCTGACGGTCAACACACGGATATTTGAAGAATGAGCTCGACGGTCTGGGCTCTGTCCTTGCTGGTTGTGCATCTTTCGGTGCAACTGCTGTTCCTGCGGCGTGCCTTGTTGCGCCCCCATCGCGAGCCATCTGCGCGGATTGCCTGGGTGCTTATCATCCTGGCGCTGCCAGCCATCGGGATGCTGAGCTATTTCCTGTTCGGCGAAACGAATATCGGGCGCAAGCAGGTCGCGCGATACAGGAAAGTATCGGACCGCTTTGCAAAGCTGGCATCAAGCGATGGGCAAACCAGTGATACGCTCAAGATTGATCCGGCAAATGCTCACCTGTTTGCGGCAGGCCATTCGATTGATGGTTTCAATCCGGTTGGTGGCAACACCGCTGAGCTGATGGCGGATTCGCATGCCACGATCGATACCATGGTCGCGGACATTGATGCCGCCGAGCAGACGGTTCATCTTCTGTTTTACATCTGGCTGACCGATACGAACGGTCTGAAGGTCGTGGAGGCGGTCAAGCGCGCAGCCAGTCGGGGTGTGACTGTGCGTGCCATGGCGGATGATATCGGATCGCGCGCGCTGATACGCTCAGCCTATTGGGGTGACATGGAAAAGGCCGGTGTGCGCCTTGTGCGGGCACTGCCCGTGAGCAACCCGTTCCTGCATCCGATCCGGGGCCGCATTGATCTGAGGAACCATCGCAAGATCGTCGTCATCGACAATCGCCTGACATATTGCGGCAGCCAGAACTGCGCCGACCCGGAATTCAGGGTCAAGGCCAAATACGCGCCCTGGGTGGATCTGATGGTGCGCTTTGAGGGCCCGATCGCACTGCAGAACCAGAGGTTGTTCCTGCAGGACTGGTTGTCCCATACCGAGGAAGAGATGCCGGAACTGGAGAGCACCGCATGGAGCAGTTCCAAACCGGGCGGCATTGTCGCGCAGGCCATTGGTACTGGTCCCACTGTGCGCTCGTCCGCAATGCCGGAATTGTTCGAAACGCTCATGCATGCCGCCCGCGAAACATTGACGGTGACCACGCCCTATTATGTGCCCTCGGAGGCAATGCATTCAGCCCTTTGTGCCGCTGGCCGCAGGGGGGTGGATACCAGGCTGGTTCTGCCGGCGCGCAACGACTCGTGGGTCGTGGCGGCGGCCAGCCGGAGTTATTACGTAGAGCTGGTAGAGGCCGGTGTACGCATCTTTGAGTACACCGAAGGTCTGCTGCACGCGAAAACGCTGACCCTTGATCAGGAAATTGCCCTGATAGGCTCGGCCAATCTGGATCGCAGAAGTTTCGATCTGAACTATGAAAACAACATCCTGATCCAATCCAGCGACCTGGCGTTGAAGCTGCGAGAGCGCCAGCAGGATTACATCGCCAGTTCACAAGAAGTGCATATGGAAACCATCGTCGCCTGGGGCCACAGGCGGCATCTTTGGAACAACGCGGTGGCGATGTTCGGACCGGTTCTCTAGCGCCTGTCACCGCGACGGCAGCGGCGCCCCGGAGGCCGGGGCGGTGCGCGTCATGTGGTGCTGGATAAGGCTGGCAGGGGCAGCAGGGTTCGAACCCGCGACCTACGGTTTTGGAGACCGTCGCTCTACCAGCTGAGCTATACCCCTAAAAGCCAAGACGGTGATTAAGCGGGCACGTGGCGCTTTGCAAGGGGTTTTCGACCCTGTCACGCGGCAGAGCGCGGCGCGGCATATGAGGGGCTTTGCACCACACCCGTGTCAAAGAGCTGTGCAATCTCGGTATCGCTCAGGCGGGCCACATCACCCAGAATTTCTTCTGTATGCGCACCCAGCACAGGCGCTGGTTCCGGCGGCGTGCGCGGATGGGCCGAGAATGAGGTCGGCAGTCCCGGCACGGGAAAGATGCCAAGCCCGGGCTGCATCAGGTTGGTGAACATCGGGTTGTCGGTGGAAAGATCCGGATCTTGCCGCACCGCCTCGCGGGTTGTGCGGAACTCGGACCAGGTCAGGCCGGAGGCGTTGAAATCACCTGCGAACTCTTCCACGCGGCGTGCAGCGAACCATGGCGAAAGAATCGCCGTGATCTCATGGCGCAGGGTCCAGCGCACGCCCTCATCGCGCAGGTTTGCGCAGGTGCGCCGGCCCAGCTCGGCCATCGCGTCTTCGGTGCCGGTGGCCTTGACCAGACCGGCCCATTGGCGCGAGGTCAGGCCGATCACCATGACGCGGCGTCCGTCCGCGCAGACGAAATCCTGCCCATATGCGCCATAAAGCGCATTGCCGGATTTCCCGCGTTCTTGCGTGTTCAGCACCGCATCCCCGATCATGCCCAGATGACCGATGGTGGCAGCGGCCACGTCCTTGAGCGAAAGCTCGACGTCCTGACCCTTGCCGGTTTTCAGGCGATGACGCTCTGCTGCCAGAAGCGACGAGACAACCAGATTTCCCGCAATCAGATCCCAGGCCGGAACTGCGCTGGCCACCGGGTCTGCATGCCCCTCGGGACCTGTGATGTCGGGAATTCCCAGGGCCGGGTTCACGGTGTAATCCACTTGCGGGCGCCCATGACGGTCCCCCATCAGCGTGACCATGATCAGATCCTCACGAAACTGGCTGAGCGTGGGATAATCCATCCAGCCGCGCACCCGCAGGTTGGTCAGAAACAAGCCCGCATCGTCGCCGGGTGCGGTGATGATCTGCGTGATCAACTCGCGCCCGCGCTCTGACTTCATGTCCACCGCGATCGAGCGCTTGCCCTTGTTCAGGCCCGCCCAGAACAGGCTTTGGCCGCTTGGTGCAACCGGCCAGCGGTCAGCGTCCAGCCCGCCGCCGATGCGGTCAAAGCGGATCACGTCTGCGCCCATCTGAGCCAGTGTCATCCCCGCCAGCGGAACCGCGACAAAGGCAGAGCCTTCGACCACCCGCATACCATTGAGAATTCCGGTCATATCTGATCCTCCCAGATCGCTTTGGCCTGCATGCCCTGATACTGTGCCCCGTCCTCGGTGACTGCCGTGCAAAGGGTCAGCCCCTGATCGTCTGCCTGCGCCCCGATCAGGTGCAATTCCTGACCGACAAAGACCGGGTGCACCCCCCGGAACGAGAACTGATCCGGGCAACGCCCGGCATGGCGGGTGGCGGCGTCGATCAGCAGGTTTGCCTGCGACGGCCCGTGCACCACCAGACCGGGGTAATGTTCGATCTCTTGCGCATAAGGCACATCGTAGTGAATGCGATGCGCATTGAAGGTGAGCGCCGAATAGCGAAACAGCAAAGGCGGCGTGGTCTCGTAAGCTGTGGCGAAAACCGGATCGACAGGAACATCCTGCCTGCGCGGAGGCTGAAACCTGTCGCCGATGGCAAGATAGACGATATCCTGTTGCTCGCGGATGGCGAGACCGGCCTCGCCCGAGATTTCATGATCGACGGTGACGAATACCATCGCACCGGCGGCACCTTCTTTTTCGACCACCTTGCGAATGACCGAGCGCCGGGTCAGGGCCTCACCCACGTGCAAAGCGGCGTGAAAGCTCAGGCTGCCACCTGCCCACATGCGGCGCTCCAGCCGGACCGGCGGAAGAAAGTCGCCAAGAGGCGGATGGCCGTCGCGGCCCAGCTCTCCGGTGGGGGTCGAGGGCAAGAAAGCGAACCAGTGCCACAAAGGGGGCATCGGGTCACCGGGGTGCAACTGTTGTTGCGCGCCGCCGAATGTCGCCTGAGCCATGGCCGCCAGCTGCGCGCTCAGACCGCCTTGCCGTGTCTCGGTCCGGCTCTCCCACGCGGATAGGTTCATCTGGTCCATACGCACTCTTGCATCGTCAATTTCGGTGGATGTTGTTACCATAATGTCGAGCGTTCAGGGAAAAAATCAATGTTTTTTAATGGGTTAGCAGGATACCAAGGTATACCGAACGCCGTTGCTGCATCTGCACATCCCGGCAGAGGCCTGCCAGCGCTGAGAATTTTCACTTCAGTTTGCAGTTGCAGCGAAATCCGTTTTTCACATGTTTTTGCAGCATGCGAGTGTACACAAGGCTGGAAACCGGGTTATCGCACAATTGCGCCGACGCTCAGGGTCGCTAAAAGAGGTCCGAATCCTCATTGCGGACCATTCGATGCCGAGTTTGCGCAAACGCATAGCTGATCACCCCGGGGTGAACCGTTGGACGGAAGACCGTCTGGCGGGCTATGTGCGATTTGCCCATCGCACATCGCAGATCGACCGCGTGGGCTTTGAAGAGATGGATGCCTGCGTGGCGCGCGGCGAGCCGATCATCATGGCCTTGTGGCATCAGCGCCTGGTGATGGCCGGTTACATGTTTCCTGTCGCGCTTGGCCCGATCTCATCGCTGACCACATCGGCGCGCGCGGGGCGGCTTGCGGGGCAGCTGTTGAACAGGTTCGGCTATGACACCGTGCCGATGTCGAGCCACAAGCGCCATGTGACGCTGTCGCGCGAGGTGCTGCGCCGGATCAGGGCGGGTTCGTCCATCGGGATCGCAGTGGACGGGCCGGGAGGACCTGCGCGGGTGGCCTCGACCGTGCCGCTGATGTGGGCGCGGGTATCGGGCTGCCGGATGTTTGCCGTCTCATTCGCGGCCGATCGCGTGATCAAGCTGCCCACCTGGGACAAGCTGATCTTGCCCATGCCCTGGAGCCGGGGTGTGCTGACCTGTCAGGAATGGAATGGCCGGATCGACCGGGATGCGGATGAGGCCGAGATCGAGCGCCAGCGCCTGAGCCTTGAAGCGACGATCGATGCGGTAACCGATGACGGCGATCGCCGGGTTGGCCGCAAGATCAAGCCCCTGCCCAAACTCCCCCGCCGCTAGGGCACCTGCCTGCAGTCGGGCTGGGCTATGCGCTTTTGCGCAGGAACCGAATGGCCAGGGCGATGGCGGCTGTCATCAAGCCAAGACCATAGCCGATCCAGACACCGCCCGGTCCCATCTCCAGCCAGATGCCCAGAAGATAGGCAAGCGGCAGGGCGATCACCCAGTTGGCCAGTATCGACACACCCGCCGGCACGAGGTTGTCGGACATGCCACGCAAGGCACCCATCGCCGTGGACTGGATACCATCGGCCACCTGCATCAATGCCACGCTCAGGAAGACAACGCTGGCAACGGCGATCACCTCGGGGTCATCTGACAAGGCCAAGGCAATGTCGCGCCGCCACAGGATCAAGAGGCCAGCCACCAGCGCCATCCAGGCGACAACCGAGCCGATGGCTCCCAGTCCGATGGCGCGCGTGCGATCGTGCTGCCCGGCCCCGACCACTTGCGCGATGCGGATACCGACAGCGGCGGCCATGCCAAGCGGCAGCATGTAGAGAATCGAACCGATGGAGCCTACCATCTGGTTCGCCGCCAGCGCGGCCGCCCCCAGCCATCCCAGCATGATGCCCACGACCGCATAGGCCAGACCTTCCCCGGTATAGGTCAGCGCAACCGGCCAGCCTTGGCTGAGCAAAGCACGCATGGTCCTGAGCGACAGCCGCGCAGGCGCGCGATAGGGGGCCATGCTGCGCGCGCGGATCCAGTAGAGCCAGGCGCACAGCAAGGCAAAACTCTGCGCGAAAAGACTGGCAAGCCCGGCCCCCAACAGACCAAGCTCTTCCCAGGGGCCAAGCCCGTAGATCAGCAGCCAGTTCAGCGGGATGTTGACCAAAACGCCGATGAGGGCAAAGGCGGTGCCCATCCATGGACGCTCGATTGCCTCGAACAGGCCTTTGATCAGGTACAGCGCGGAAAACGGCACAAGCAGACAGGCCATCGCGATCCAATAGGGCAGCAGGATCGCCAGAACCTGTGGCGGCTGGCCCAGCAGGTGCAAGACCGGGAACAGCAGGATCATCCCCGCCGCAGCGCACAGCCCTGCAAGCGCGGCAAGAGCCAGACCGTTGCGCAGCCGGGCCGAAACCAGATCAGGCTCATCACTGCCGCTGGCCTGCGCCATCAGGATGCTGGCCACCGCGATCAGCCCATAAAGGGCGGCCAGAAAGATGGTCAGAATACTGGAGGTCAGCCCTGCCGCTGCGAGAGGTTCAGTGCCGAGCGGCGCAATCATGATCGTGTCGACAAGCCCGATCAGGGTTGCCGCCGCAAGCCCGACGATGATGGGAAATGCAAGCCCGAATGTCCGGGGCATTTCGCTCAGAACCCTGCGCAGCAATCCGGGTGGGGCGGTCATGAGATCAACTGTCCGGATCAAGTTGCGCAAGGGCTGTTACAAGAATGGCCGCCCTGACGGACGGCCATTGATGAACTCTAGCACAGGCTCCGGGCGATTTTTTGGGAAATCGCCCTGCCCGTCTGCGGTGTCAAAATCAGTCGGTGATTTTGGACACAACTCCGGCACCAACCGTGCGGCCACCTTCGCGGATGGCAAAGCGCAGGCCTTGT
>NZ_JBASXK010000056.1:0-7656 GCF_049276915.1 Aestuariivita sp.
ACCTAAATCCTAGTAGCGCGATATGAAGAGGCTGATCCATCGGATGAACCAAACCGCCCACATATCTCTTCAGTTCTATTCTGTTTTCAAAGAACGTAGCGACAACAAAACTGAGATGCGCCCTATACCACCGGCGCGCCCCGCCCTGTCTGCCCCTGGTTTTGTAAAACGACACGTTGCCAATCGACCCGGTTGCCGCAACCAACAACACATCACTGCGTCGCCGGTGAGATGTCCCTCTACGCCTCGACGTTTGCGGCTGCAAGCAAAAAATGATGTTTGAGTGCAAGAATATTGTGATCGGGGCTGTTGGCGCCTTCAACGTGACCTCAGAACCGGGAAAAACCGGCTGAAACCGGCCACACGGGACTGCCTGTCGCCCCAGAATGCGCATCGAATCCGTCAAGATGTGGTGCGACTCGGGCCAGGCCCGCCCAGATCAGGCTGTTCTGGCCCAGGATGACCCCGTGCCCGGAACAAAGCACTTGATCAGCCCTGCGAAATCTGGCGAACCTTTGTGGATACCGAAGGCGCTTGGGGAATGTCGGTGTGAAAGATCAAACCGGAAGGCAAGCGGGACATGAGCAATCTTGAAGCGAAATTTGCACGGCTTGGCGCAGAGAATGCGCCGGGACAGGAGGTGCGCCAGAACGCGGATGATCTCAGATCGGTCATGCGCGGCGATATCCTGCCCGGTATTCCTGTCGATTTCTCGCATGGGGACGTTGATGCCTTTGAGCCCACACCCGGCGCACGCGCTGCCTGGGAGGAGGGATTCGATGCAGGTGGCGCGCAGGCCTATACCGAATACCGCGGCTCCGGCGCGATTCGCGACGATGTCGCCGCCAGTCTTGCCGCCTTCACCGGTGCGCCGGTGGATCCGGTGGATGAGCTGATCATCACGCCGGGCACGCAGGGGGCGTTGTTTCTGGCGCTGGGTGCGGTCGTCGATCGGGGCACCAGGGTCGCCATAATGGAGCCGGACTATTTCGCCAACCGCAAGCTGGTGGCCTTCTTCGGCGGTGAGATCATGCCCATTGCCCTGCATTACCAGGGTCACGCGCCACAACGCGGCCCGGACCTTGGCCAGTTGCAGGCCGCGTTCGAGGCCGGCGCTGAGGTGTTGGTGTTTTCGACCCCGAACAATCCGACTGGCGTGGTGACCCAGGACACAGCAATCAACGAGATCGCGCGGCTGGCGGCTGAATACAACGTGACTGTCATCGTCGATCAGCTGTATTCGCGGCTGCTCTACAGCGGCGAAAGCTATACGCATATGCGCGCCTGTGCAGAACGCCCGAAGAACCTGATCACCATCATGGGTCCATCCAAGACGGAATCGCTGAGCGGCTTTCGTCTGGGTGTCGCCTTCGGATCCGCCCCCTTGATCGAACGCATGGAAAAATTGCAGGCGATCGTGTCGCTGCGTGCGGCAGGGTATTCTCAGGCCTCTCTCAAGACATGGTTTCATGAACCCGACGGGTGGATGGAGGACCGCATCGCACAACATCAGGCGATCCGCGACGATCTGTTGGCGATCTTCCAAGCGGCGGGGTTTGCAACCGCCTGCCCCCAGGCAGGCAGCTATCTGTTCCCGCAACTGCCCGAGCTTGTTGTGTCTCCGGAAGTATTCGTTCGGCTGTTGCGACTGCAGGCCGGTGTGACGGTCACGCCAGGATCGGAATTCGCACCGCATACGGCACATAGTATACGGCTCAACTTTTCGCAGGATCACATGGCAGCCGTGGCCGCAGCGCACAGAATCGTCGAGATGGTCGAAAGATACCGGGCATGAAGATCGGTATTGCGGGAATGGGCGCGATCGGGTTGCGGGTTGCGCAGGAACTGGATCGCGGCGGCATCCGGGGTTGCGAGCTTGCCGGTATCTGCGCGCGCAACGCGGATCGTGCAGCAGAGGCGAATGCCACCCTGTCGAAACCTGCACCTGTTTACGCCCTGGACGAGATCGCGGCACATTGCGATGTGGTGATCGAGGCCTTGCCGCCGCAGCTTTTCACGCAATTGGCGCAATCTGTCGTTCAGGCCGGCAAGGAGCTGGTTGTCTTGTCGGCGAGCCAGCTTCTCGGGCAACAGGCGCTGTTCGATCTGGCCGAAGAGACTGGCGCCAAGATCGTCATCCCGTCAGGTGCAATCCTCGGCCTTGATGCGATCAAGGGGGCCGCGGTGGGCGCGCTGCATTCGGTCATTATCCAGACGCGCAAACCCCCCGCGGGTTTGGCCAAGGCACCCTATGTCGTGGACAATGGCATTGACTTGGGCAACCTGAGCGAACCGCTTCTGGTTCTTGGTGGCGCGGTGAGCGATGTGGCCAAGGTCTTTCCGGCCAATGTGAATGTCGCGGTTGCGGTCAGCCTTGCAGGCTTTGGCCCTGAAAAGACGCGCATGGAGGTCTGGGCGGACCCCGCGCTGGACAAGAACAAGCACACAGTGCGCGTGACCTCGGACAGTTCGGATTTCGAAATGACAATTCAGAACCGCCCAAGCGACGAAAACCCCGCAACAGGCAAGATCACCGCACAAAGCGTGATTGCGCTGCTGCGCCAGAAAACGGCCGTGCTTCGGGTCGGAACCTGACCGGCACAGTCTTCCAGGTTCACGGACAGGTGGTGTCAGCCGGCCGCTCTGCGGGCTTGCCGTGGGGAGGCGAAAAGCGCAGCGATGTATCACGAAGCGGGGCTCTTGAGACGCCCTGCCCCTGTCGGGCGGGAATTGTCAGACGCTGCCGCGTCTGACTGAGCCCTGGTGTGGCGTGATCGTGCAAGAAAGACGCGGAGGGAGCCAACCTGGCACCCAACTCTCTCTCGCGTCAGAGGCAGCCATTGCGGACTTGAGCGAAACGCTGCGTGCCGTTTTTGCGGCTGATCGGTAGGGCATTGTGGCGCAGCTCAACAGCCTGCGGCATCGTAATCGAGTGGATCAACAAAAGCTCAAAGGCCCTGACATGCCCCCTGCCCCTGCCCCGGCTCGATGGCAGCTCTCAGCTGGCCCGGCATTTTTTGCTTCCCTGAGAGGGGTGCCAAAATGTAAGCGAGCCCCATCATATTGACAGAACGGCATTTTTTAAACGCCGTGGTGGAGCCCGGCAAGATGAATTCGACCATATCCCTCCTTCTGGTCTTCCTGAACCAGTTCTTCATGCCGCGGCACAACGCGCAACTGAGACTGTTGAAGGCCCAGATCACAATCTTGCGGGCGCGCATTCCGACCCAACGGATCATCTTGTCGCCGGCCGAGAAGGCCGAACTGCTGCGGATCGGAGAAGAATGCGGGCATGATGTCGACGGGCTTCTGGAGGTCGCCAAGCCCGCGACCTACAAGCGCTGGCTCGCCCAGATGCGCGGTAGCCGCCCCTTCAAGGCAGTGGGACGGCCACGCCTGACGCAAGAACTGCGCGACGTCGTCATCCGCATCGGCTCTGAAAACCTCCTGTGGGGTTACAAGCGGATCGCGGGCGAGCTGAAAAAGCTGGGACTCTATGCTGGTGCCAATTCGGTCAAGCGCATCCTCAATGATGCGGGCATCCACCCGAGCCCGGAGAGGCGCAAGAAGAAGCCCGCCCTCCCGTGGACCACCTTCATACGGGCACACATGGAAAGCATGGTCGCCTGCGACTTCTTCTCAAAGACCGTGTTGACGCTACGCGGTCCGAGGACGGCCTATGTGCTGATGTTCATCCATCTCGGCAGTCGGCGCGTCTTCTGCTGCGCGCCGACCTATGCCCCGGACTCGGCATGGGTGACCCAGCAGGCCCGCAACACTTTGATGTGGTGCGCGGAACAAGGGGTTACGCCGGATTTCCTCATCCGCGATGCCGACACCAAGTTCAGCGCCAGCTTTGATGCCGTCTGGGCATCCGAAGGTGCCAGGGTGATGCAGATCCCGCACAGGGCGCCCGACGCCAACGCCTTCGCGGAATCCTTCATCGCGACCATCAAGCGCGAATGCCTGGATTTCTTCGTCTGTTTCAGCCGCGCACAGCTCGACTACATCCTCCGCACTTGGGTGCGCCATTACAACACTGAGCGCCCACATCGTGGACGGGATATCGGGAACAACGTTCTGCAAGTCGATTTCCGACCAGCCCGAGACGGCCCAATCCAGCGCAGACGCCAGCTCGGCGGCATCGTCACATCCTACACCCGCGATGCGGCTTGAGTGCCATGGCCGAGCGAAATATCCCAAAGAGGCGGCGGCGCCGATTTGATCTTGCCGGGTTTCAGGGTGCCCGATAGTATGACTGAATATCAACGCGATAGGCCGTGTCTACATTTTGGCACCCCTCTCAGGGCAGGCCAAGGACGCTAGGCACCGTACGTGACCGAGACGGGCGGAACCCCAGAGCCACGGCGATCCGTTTGACCATCCGTTTGCGCCGAGCTGAGCCGCCGGGCAGCCGCACGATACTCTCCTGAAATCATGACGTGTGGCCTCCGTGCCACCGCTGTTTACAGCAGCGCGTTACGGCGCGGTTTCGAGCCTGGAACGCTGGACGCCCGGTTGGCACCCTCCGGCGGTTTCGAGCATGAAATGATGGTCGCCCGGTTGGCACCCTCCAGAGTAATGCTACAACTTCTTCAAGGCAGCAGGACACAAAACCGATTAAACGCGACACGCTCTAGACGAACGCTCCATGTCCCGAGCAGGGTATGTCCGTCAACAGAGTTTGATACAGATGTTAGGAAGGTCAATCCATGCGTAATCGCCTTGGCCAATCCCGATTACGTATCGCGTGTCATCTTCGCTATAGCGAGCCGATTTAGCTTCCCGGATTCCAAGACTGGCAACTCATCCACAACCACAAAACGCACCACTCCTTCGCACCGCACGATCCTTTCAAGCGCTGCGACGGCTGCATATTCGTCGAAAAACCCCTGCGACACGACCACAACGCCCAGACCATCGCGCCCATTTACTGTCGTCGGCGCCGCGCCCGCTCGTTTGACGTCCGGGAACCGAGCGATAGCACGTTCCAGTGGTTCAGGCGCATACTTGTTACCACCGATATTGATGATGAAATCTGCCCGGCCTCGCAGCAACAGCACACCATGATGTGTTATCTCCGCGAGATCACCTGTCTCGATCCACCCACTTTCATCGTAGGCAGGCTCTCCCCCAATATAGCCTTCGACCTGAAATTCGGGCGGCACCTTGACTGCCAATCGCCCCACTTCTGTGCCTAAATCGGGCCATTGTCCGCAATCGCGAAGCTCAAGCGTCACGCCAGGAGCAATAGTCCCCGCCCAGCCCTCTGGTAAAGTTTGGCCTGCATAGATACCCATCGTCAGGGTCGGCGTTTCGTTGAGCGCCGCAACCGTGAGGATCGGCGCATTGAAAGCTTCCCAAGCACGGCGCAACACACCATGTTCCGCACTGGCCCCAGTAAAGCCAATCACTTTGAAATTCGGTTTGTCCGCGCCCTTTTCCACAGCATCAACAATTTGGGCCAGTACAAGGGGATTGGTTGCTAGCGCTGTGACACAAACCTCCTTAGCAGTACTCAAGACATCCTCGATTGGGCCACCGGGAAAAACGCAAGCCTGGCCTCCCAGCAAAGCAATAAGTGCTGTGCTGAGAGCAGCGGTGGAAGTTGTCGGAAACCCGATCAAAACCGGTCCACTCGGTCGCTGCGGCGAGTCTACGATTGCTTCCGCCTGCTTCATGAGCATGCCAAGTGGCTTCGACATGAATTTGGGAGTTCCCGTTGATCCCGATGTTGTAAAATAGACCCGGCCCTCCATTGAATTGCTCGGCGGTGGTGGACCTGCATCCCGGTGCCAGCCGGATTCGACTTCATGCCAGACAGGACCATCGGTCCGGCGTTGCCCTGGAAGTGAAATTACATGATCAATGGTAATTCCTGCCGATAATGCCGCTTTTGGGTCTGAAACCAAAACAAGATTGGCTCCTAGGTTCCAGATGGCAAGCCACAGGCAGAAACGCAACGCATCGTTATCTGCAATCGGCGCCACGGAAAGGCCGGGGCCAATGCCAAGATGGTGCATGCGGGTAGTTAGCCCATCCACCACTTGAATGAGTTTCGCGCGACTTAGACGCTGCCCGTCCTGCCCCACCAACGCCAAACGCTCACCATCAACAGACAGTGCCTTTTCGATCGCTGCAAGACCCATTGATTCAGAACGTGTAAATCGTGGAGACCCGCAGTGATCGGGTGGAACTGGCGTTTGAACTTACTTTCGAGCCGTCATCAGACGAGTAGTCGAAATTGTCCTGCATCAGGTCAAACCGCAGGCTAACTCGATCATTCAACTCTTGACTGAATCCAATCAGGGCGTGATCGCCCCAAACATGGCCATCTACGCTTCCTTCAATGTCGTAGATGCCGCGCCCTACCCCGGCATGTACAACGGTCTTGCCGAAATCGAAACCCAACATCAATCGCGTACGCCCACCTCCATCGAGGGCTGCACCACTACTCAACGTCTCAAAGACTTCCAGCTCACCTCCGACAAAAACGTTGCTCGGAAACGTGAACCGTACACCACCAAATCCGCTCACACGGCGGTCGGAAAATTTCGTGCTTGTGTTTGTGGGGGGGCCGAAAAAACTTGGTCTAACTGTATCCACGTCCGAGCGGCTGGCTTCCAAGCCTGCACCAAGGTAATATGCAGCTTCTGCATTCGCGGACCCAGCCACAACGGCCATGGTCGATGCGCTCACTAACAGTGCAAAACGGCTCATGTCCGCCTCCAATCATTCTTTAACTGACATTCCCCATGTGGCCTGTCTCTTGAAGACACATTTGCCTGATCTTGTAGCATAAGCAAGATCTTTGTACTCTCAGGCTCTGCTGCAATCGTGAGAGTTTCCGAATGTGGTTTGATTGGACCGTAACGCCAGGCCATCCCTGCTCGGCGGCGCAGTTTTTCAGCGCGACGAACGGGTGCTGTCAGACAAACTCTAACCAGTCTCAAATGTTGCAAGTCGCCCCATTTTTTAGGAAGCAATAAGCTCGCTCCAATCGGCATTCGCGGCAGATCGAAGCTGCTTCATTATGGCTCTGCTGACCTTGTTGAGAACGGCAATGCAAAAGTTGGCCACGGAAGTGGCGTGATAATCTCGCTGCGGGCAGCGTAAAATGTTGCCACTTTGGCCCTTTCTGTGTGCAGGGAGGGCGGGAGATTTTAGTCGTGGATTTATATTTGAAGGTCCGCCTCGCGCGGCGTGGCGGCATGAGCGAGCGAGCGGCAGCGGGCCACTTTGGGATTTCGCGTGCGAGCGTGAACAAGATGATGAGCTTTTCGGTCCCACCCGGATATCAAAGAACGGCTCCGATCAAGCGCCCCAAGCTGGACGGGTTCACCGTCTTCATCGATGAATGGATGCAAGACGATCTGAAGCGTCCCCGTAAACAGCGCCACACCGCCAAGCGCATTTTTGAACGGCTGCGCGACGAGCACCAGTTTCAAGGCGGCTATACGACGGTCAAGAACTATGTCCGGCAACAAGGGCGGCGCAGCCGAGAGATGTTTGTCCCGCTGGCACATGCCCCCGGCCATGCCCAAGCCGATTGTGGCGAGGCCCTGGTTGTGATTGGCGGAGTTGAGCAGAAGGCGCATTTCTTTGCGCTGGATCTGCCGTACAGCGATGCCTGCTTTGTTCGGGCCTATCCTGCTG
>NZ_JBASXK010000057.1:0-8371 GCF_049276915.1 Aestuariivita sp.
GCTTTGTGGGCAACCGCGCATATTCCGACCGACGCCTGCGTCGTGTTCTGCAAACCAAGCAGGCGGGCCTTCTGCGCACCTTCATTCGCGCCGATACCCTGATCGAAGACCGGATCGAGTTCGACAAGCAGGTCTTGACCGATTTCTACCTGTCGCGCGGCTATGTGGATTTCCGCGTCAACAGCACCAATGTCGAACTCACCGAAGAGCGGGACGGGTTCTTCCTGGTGATCAATGTGCAGGAAGGTCAGCAGTTCAAATTCGGCCAGGTGTCGACCCTGAGCGAATTCCCCGGCGTCGACGCCGGCCCATATCAGGAGTCCATGCGCATTCGTCCCGGTGTGGTCTATTCTCCGGCTCTGATCGAAAGCACCATCGCCCGTATGGAGCGTCTTGCCGTGCGCGACGGCGTGGATTTCCTTCGGGTTGAACCGCGCGTTGTGCGCAATGATCGCGATCTGACACTGGATGTGGAATTCGTTCTGACGCGCGGCCCGCGCATCTTTGTCGAGCGGATTGATATCGAGGGCAACACGACCACCCTCGATCAGGTGATCCGCCGCCAGTTCCGCGTTGTGGAAGGCGACCCCTTCAACCCGCGCGAGATCCGTCAGAGTGCCGAACGAATCCGCGCGCTTGGCTTCTTTACGGATGCCGCTGTGGATGTGCGCGAAGGATCGAGCAGCGATCAGGTGCTGGTGGATGTCGAGGTGACGGAACAGCCGACGGGCTCTTTGAACCTGGGTGGATCATTTTCGCGCAACGATGGCTTTGGTATTGCCATCGGTCTGACCGAAAGAAACTTCCTAGGCCGTGGCCAGTCCATTGGCTTCAGATGGGCGACCACGGAAGACAACGCGGCCTATACAGTCTCCTTCTCTGAACCCGCGCTTCTTGGACGGGATCTGAGGTTTGATCTGGGCGTTGGCTATACGGAAGAAGATTCCAACTTTGCGGCCTATGACTCCGAACGCGTCTTCTTCCTCCCGCAACTGACCTTCCCGCTGGGAGAGCGCTCGCGGCTGTCGCTGCGCTATTTCTACGACGATACGGAAATGCTGACGCGGACCGGTGCCATCACCAGTGCCACCATCAACAACGAGATCGCTCAGGGTGCTTTGTCCTCGTCGGGTCTGGGCTATACCTTCGCCTTTGACAGCCGCTTGTCCGGACTGGATCCGAACGCGGGTGTGCTGGTTGAGCTGTCACAGGATTTTGCCGGTCTGTCGGGCGACAACCAATATATCAAGACCACTGCAAAGGTGATTGCGCAAAGGCTTGTTCTGAACGAAGAGGTGACACTGCGCGCCTCGTTCGAGGGCGGCGCGCTGGCATGGAGGGGAAATACCTTCAGCCGGATCACCGATCGTTTCCTTCTGGGCTCGTCGATCATGCGTGGCTTTGAACCGGCAGGGATCGGTCCGCGTGACCAGTCAGGCGGGGCCGATGATGCCCTGGGCGGCAACCTCTATGCCGTCGCGCGCTTTGAGGCGGAATTCCCGCTGGGCCTGCCCGAAGAACTGGGGATCCGGGGCGGTTTGTTTTATGACATCGGCAACCTTTGGGATCTGAGCAACGTCAATACCGCAGGTGGCACGATCGTCGGCGAATCCGGCTCGGCGCGTCAGGTCATCGGTCTGTCGGTGTTCTGGGACACGCCGATCGGTCCGTTGCGCTTCAACTTTACCAATGCCCTGAGAAAAGAATCCTTCGACAAGGAACAGTCCTTCGACTTTACTTTGTCGACCCAGTTCTGAGGCCGGACATGCGCCGGAGCGGATCCGTAAGCCTGCCGATCCGTATAGCGGTTCTGCTTCTGGCGTTATGCGTCTTGCAAACGCCGGGGGCGCAAGCCCAGCAGTTCGGCACCATTCAAAGCCCGATCCTGACAATCGAATCCGATCGGCTTTTTTCCGGATCCGAATTCGGCAAGCGTGTCGCGCAGGAACGCGAAGCCGACAGTGCCGTGCTGTCGGCTGAAAACCGGCGTATCGAGGCGCAACTGACCGAAGAAGAGCGCAGCCTGACCGAGCGGCGCGCGACAATGGACCCCGAAGCGTTTCGCGCGCTTGCAGATGCGTTTGATGCCAAGGTGCAGGAAATTCGCCGCACGCAGGACGCGAAAGCCCGCGACCTCAGCCAGCGCGGAGAAGCGGATCAGGTGATTTTCCTGCAGGCCGTGGTTCCGGTTCTCGAACAACTGATGGCGGATGCGGGCGCTGCCGTCTTGCTGGAGCGGGGCAGCGTGTTCTTGAGCCTGAATGCCACGGATGTGACCGATCTGGCTATCGAGCGGATCAATTCCGCCATCGGCGATGGCCAACACCTAGAGCGCCAATAGCCACGGCTTGCTCTGGGGCGGGGGGCTTGATACTCAACGCGGGCAATAAAGACCAAGGCGGACCAGCAAATGTCATCAGAGCTCAAACGCGCGGATATCGGGTTGATCCAGCGCATCCTTCCTCATCGTTATCCGTTTCTTCTGGTGGACAAGGTTGTCGATATCGACGGCTATTCGTCAGCGCTTGGCATCAAGAATGTCAGCATGAACGAGCCTCATTTCCAGGGCCACTTTCCGGGTAATCCGATCATGCCGGGTGTGACCATCGTCGAGGCCATGGCGCAAACCGCCGCCGTGATGGTGGGCATTGCGCTGGACTATGTGGATCGCGAAATGAAGGTCTATTTCATGGCGATTGATGGGTGTAAGTTCCGACGCATGGTCGTTCCCGGAGATGTGCTCGAGATGAAACTCACAACAACCCGGGGCCGTCCGGGCGGCAAGGTCTGGCGCTTCAAGGGCGTGGCCACTGTCGAGGGCGAAATGGCCGCCGAGGCGGAATTCACCGCGATGATGGACATGAACGGCTGATGGGAAAATCTGCGCAGATCCATCCCAGCGCGGTAATCGAGCCGGGCGCACAAATCGGACAGGGCTGTATCATCGGCCCCCTCTGCGTGATCGGCTCCGAGGTGGTTCTGGGTGACCGGGTCGAGCTGAAAAGCCATGTGGTGGCGACAGGCGACACGGTCATCGGCGAAGACAGCGTCATCTATTCCTTTGCGGTCATTGGCGAAGTGCCGCAGGACAAGAAGTATCGCGGCGAGAAAAGCTCTCTGCGCATCGGGGCGCGCGCGCGGATCCGCGAACATGTCACGATGAACGCCGGGACCGAAGGCGGCGGCGGCGTGACGCGCGTGGGCGACGACGGGTTGTTCATGGCCGGTTGTCATATTGCCCATGATGCGATCATCGGCGATCGGGTGATCGTGGTGAATTCGGCGGCAATAGCCGGTCATTGCATTCTTGAAGACGATGTGATCGTCGGCGGGCTCAGCGGTATTCATCAATTCGTGCGCATCGGGCAGGGCGCGATCATCGGCGCTGTGACCATGGTGACAAATGATGTGATTCCCTATGGTCTGGTGCAGGCACCGCGCGGCGAACTGGACGGGCTGAACCTTGTCGGGTTGAAACGCCGGGGCGTGTCGCGCGCCGATATCACGGCATTGCGTGCAGCCTTCCAGATGCTGGCACAGGGCGAGGGCACGTTTCAGGACCGCGCGCGCCGCATGGGCGAGGAACATGACAGCGACTATGTGCAACAGATCGTGCGCTTTGTTCTGGGCGACAGCGACCGGTCGTTCCTGACCCCGAGTTAAGGTCATGGCGCAGGCGTTGATCTCAGGGCGCGGTGCGCTGCCTGCGGCGGTTGCCGCCGAGATGGAGGCACCGCTGGTCTGCACCCTGATGGGCAACATGCCCGACGGTCTGGAGCCCGAGATCATCTTTCGCCTCGAACATCTGGGCAGCCTGATCGAAACGCTCACATCCCGTGGCATTCGCGAGGTCTGCTTTTGCGGCGCGGTCAGCCGTCCCGAAATTGACATCGCCCAGATTGATGCAGCCACCATACCTTTGGTGCCGGTGTTGCAACGGGCGATCCAGCCGGGCGATGATGGTGCCTTGCGCGCGATCATTCAGGTGTTCGAAGGGGCGGGCTTCACCGTCAAGGGGGCCCATGAGATCGCGCCGATCCTGCTGCCGCCTGTGGGCACGCAGACGCAGGTCTTGCCGGACGGGGCGATTGACCGGGAAATGCGGCTGGCCCGACAGGTTCTGGCCGAGATGGCCGCGATTGACGAGGGTCAGGCCTGTGTGATCCGCGCTGATGCGGTGCTGGCGCGCGAGGATGCGCGCGGAACTGACGCGATGCTCGCGGATCTGGCCAAACCGCGCAGTGCGCTGATGCCGCCTGCGGATGATCCGTTCAGTTGGGTGATGGACGGCGTGGGCGAGGTGCTGGATGAGGCAGCGGACTGGCTGTCAGGGGAAGCCGCCGAGAAAGCCCGTCGCAAGGGGGCCGGGGGCGTGTTGTTCAAGGGCCCGAAACCCGGTCAGGATCGCCGCGCTGATCTTCCGACGATTGGTCCTGCCACGATCCGGGGGGCGGCGCGCGCGGGTCTGCGCGGCCTGGTTCTGGATGCAGGCGGCGTGATGGTGCTGGAGCGCGCCGAGGTGCTGCGCCTGTGTGATCAGGCCGGGCTGTTCCTGACAGTGCGTGAGATCCTCTGATGCGCGTTTTTCTGATCGCCGGTGAGCCGTCCGGCGACCGGCTGGGCGGGGCCCTGATGGCGGGGCTGCGCACCCTGTTGGACGATGGCCTGCACTTTGAGGGCGTGGGCGGGCCGCAGATGGCGGCGCATGGGCTTCACAGCCTGTTTCCCATGGAAGAGCTGAGCGTCATGGGTCTGGCCGAGATCCTGCCCAAGTATTTCGAGCTCAAACGCCGCATCGCACAGACCGCCGAGGCAGTGATCGCGGCAAAACCCGATGTTCTGATCACCATCGACAGCCCGGATTTCTGTCTGCGCGTGGCCAGGCTGGTCAAGGCGCGCTCGGATATTCGCACGGTGCATTACGTGGCTCCAACCGTCTGGGCCTGGCGTCCGGGACGCGCGCGCAAGATGGCGCGCGTGATTGATCAGGCGCTGGCCCTGTTTCCGTTCGAGCCGCCCTATATGCAGGCCGCCGGGATGGAATGCGATTTCGTGGGTCATCCGGTTGTGGCCGAAACCGTGCCGTCACAGGCAGATGCCGCAGCGTTTCGCGCGCAATACGGGCTGGGAGACGCACCGCTGATGCTGGTGCTGCCCGGATCGCGGCGCGGGGAAGTGGGGCGGCTGGCGGCACCCTTTGGCGATGCCTTGCGCCTGTTCATGGCGGATCGGCCCGAGTGGCGGATCGTGGTTCCGGCCGCGGCTCCGGTGGTCGATCTGGTGCAAGAGGCCGCGCGGAACTGGCCCGGAGCGCCGATCCTGATCGATCCGCGCGAGATGCGTGCCGAGGATGCCGCACAGGCCAAGCGCGGTGCCTTTGCGGCGGCGGAAATCGCGCTGGCCGCCTCGGGCACCGTGTCTCTGGAACTGGCGGCGGCGCGCACGCCCATGGTGATCGCCTATCGTTTCAACACGCTGACTTGGCACATCATCAAGCGGATGATGCGCGTGGATACGGCAACGCTGGTCAATCTGGTCTCGGATACCCGCGTGGTGCCGGAACGGTTCGGGCCGGAGTGCCGGGGCGATCTGATTGATCAGGCGCTGCGCGCTGTGATCGCCGATCCAGAGGCGCAGGAAGCCGCCATGGCGCTGACGATGGATCGGTTGGGGCTGGGCGGTGAGGCACCGGGCCTGCGCGCCGCGCGCGCGGTGCTGGACGGTTTGGCTCAGTAGCCGCGCCAGATCCAGCCACCGCCAAAGATGCGGCTTGCGTCGCTTTCATAGAACACGCAGGCCTGACCCGGTGACACGCCTTCTTCGGGCGAGATCAGTTCGACCTCGGCCTCGGTTGCCGACAGCGGGCGGATGATGGCCTCATGCGGCGGGCGGGTCGAGCGCACGCGCACAGACACATGCCACTCCGGGCGGCTGTCAAAGGGTTCATCCCCCAGCCAGTTGATCTCGCGCACCGGGACGATGCGCGTGGCCAACAGCTCCTTGGGGCCGACGACGACCTGTTTCCTGTCCACGTCCAGACGTACCACGTATAGCGGATCGCTGAGCCCGCCGATGCCCAGACCGCGCCGCTGACCGACGGTGTAATGGATCACGCCACGATGAGTGCCCAGCACATTGCCATCGGTATCCACGATGTCGCCCGGATCGGCCGCGCCGGGGCGCAGTTTCTCGATCACCGAGGCGTAGTCGCCATTGGGCACAAAACAGATATCCTGGCTATCGGGTTTGTCGGCCACGCTGAGCCCGTATTGGGCGGCCAGGCTGCGGGTGGCATCCTTGGAGGGCAAATGGCCCAGCGGGAAGCGCAGGAAATCCAGTTGTTCGCGGGTGGTCGAGAACAGGAAATAGCTTTGATCGCGGTTGGCATCGGCGGCGCAGTGCAGTTCGGGGCCGTTGGGGCCATCCTTGCGCTGGATGTAGTGGCCGGTCGCCATGCAATCGGCCTCAAGATCGCGGGCTGTTTCCAGCAGATCCTTGAATTTCACCCGCTCATTGCAGCGGATGCAGGGCACTGGGGTCGCGCCCGCCAGATAGCTGTCGGCGAATTCGTCGATCACGGCATCCTTGAAGATGTTCTCGTAATCCAGCACGTAATGGGGAAATCCACGCTCTTCGGCCACGCGGCGCGCATCATGGATATCGATGCCGGCGCAACAGGCCCCTTTCTTGGCCAGAGCCGCGCCGTGATCATAAAGCTGCAGGGTCACGCCGATGACATCATAGCCTTCTTCGGCAAGATGAGCGGCGACAACCGAGCTGTCCACACCGCCGGACATGGCCACAACCACCCGCGTTTCAGCAGGGGGTTTGGCAAAGCCAAGCGAGTTCAGCGTGCCGGGTCGGTCAAGCGCCATCACGAAAGTCCTTTGAAACGCGGGGGTGTTGATGCGGAATATAGGAAAATCCTATGCAGTCTCAAGTGCTGGTTTCACTCCCTGTTAAAGGTCCTGTCTGAATATGGCCCTCGCGAACACAGGAAGCAGCGCCATGTATCTGAAAAAAGTGAACGGACCACGCACGGTCACATTGCCGGACGGAACGGTGATGACCCATGCGGATCTACCCGAACCCGGAACCACCCGCTGGGTCGCCTCGCGCAAGGCGCGCGTGGTGCGCGGGGTGCTTTACGGGTTGATCACGCAAGAGGATGCGCTGGCACGCTATGGCATCAGCCCGGATGAGTTTCAGGAATGGCTGGTGGCGGTTTCAGAACATGGTGAAGAGGCCTTGAAAGCGACGATGATCAAAAAGTATAGACAACCATAAGTTGTATATGAGATAAATGTTAAATGCTTAACTTGTGATTAACATTTTTTCGACACTGTGCCTGCAAGACATTGGGGAACTTGAACGGAGATAGCAGAATGCGCGTCCTTTTGGTTGAAGACGATCCGACAACGTCAAAAAGCATCGAACTGATGCTGACGAATGCGAACCTGAACATCTATTGCACCGATCTGGGTGAAGAGGGCATCGATCTGGCCAAGCTGTATGATTACGACCTTATTCTTCTGGATCTGAACCTGCCGGACATGCATGGCCATGACGTTCTCAAACAACTGCGCATGGCGCGGATCGAAACGCCGATCCTGATCCTGTCGGGTGGAGCCAAGAAACGCTGAAGGCAAAGCGCGCACGCAAAGAAGCGCCGCCCTCAATCAAAGTCAAAGCAATTCACCTGACGCGGTACCGCGAAATGGCTGAATACGTGACAGCCAATGGCAACAACGTTTGCGACATGCCAAACGCAGGCACGAAACAAGCCGCGCAAGACCTTCTGAAATAAGAAACCCGCCGCACTGAGAGGACAGCGCGACGGGGAAAAGAGAAGTGCATTTTTGACAAGCAATATATAGCACACCCGCGCACCGCTGTCACCAGAAGCGGCCTCAAATTGAGGTCACATCGAGATGACAAATATCGCCCTGCATCAGTACGATCGCACCGATCGTGATGCCTACTACACCTTAGAAGCCGACAGGCTCATCCCAGCCCTGCACCGCCACGTCGGCATCGCAGGCAAGGTTCACGAACCTGCCGCAGGCCAGCGCCACATGGCCATTGAGCTGGAAAAGATCCACGGCGTGACCGGCGTTGTCTGCAGCGATATCCAAGCTGCGCCCGGCGTCATCCAAATGCCGATCGAAGCCATCGCTGGCGATCTGGACGTTGACTGGGTTGTCACCAACCTGCCGTTTCGCGGCCAAGATGAACTGATGGCGCATTTGCTGGCCGTCTATCCGCAGGCCCGGCATGCCTACCTTGTGCGCAGCGCATTCATAGCACCCGCCAAGCGTGACGCCCTGATTCATAACAATCCGCGCTTTGCTGGCTCCATCGTCATCAGCAA
>NZ_JBASXK010000058.1:0-3257 GCF_049276915.1 Aestuariivita sp.
TATCTGTACCGATGACGATTGTGTGCCGACGCCCTATTGGCTGCCCTGGATTCGCGCCTATGTGACGGCCCACCCGTCGGTGGACCTGATCGCGGGCAGGACGGTCTCGGCGATCGGCAAGGATGCAGGGTCTTGGCAAAAGTTGCTGGACTTGCGCTTTACCTACCCGGCTCCACACTCGAGTTCGGCGGGTTTGGTGACGGCTGTCACGGCGTGTTCTGTCATGCGGCGAGATGCATATGTCGCGGTGGGTGGATTTCCCGACGACAAAAGGGGGGCAGCAGAAGACAGTTTTCTGACCCAGGAATTGTTGCGAGGCGGGTGCAGCTATATTGTTCCACCGGTGGTCTGTACCCTGCACAAGGCAAACTCCAGCCTCAGAGAGGTGCGCCGGCGATTTCGCAACTATGGGGCAGGTGGGATAGATACAGTCTATGCGCAGCAAAACTGGGTGTTGGCGGAAACCGGAGCCGACGGCCGTTTCTTCAACGGAGTGAAATCGGCACGCAACAAGGTGCGCAGGTTGTATGCGGAACAGGTGCCTATCGGTCAATCACGGATGAAACGCTCAGTGAGCTGGCTGATATTGTGGTTCATTTGTCTTGAATACGAATGGGGCTGGTATACAGCGTTCCGCGCCCACAGACGTCGCGGCCTTGGCCCGATGCCAAAAAGGCCAGAAGGCTTCGTTCGGTTTTGATCAGATCGTCTTGAGGATTGCCTGGGCCAAGACGCCAACCGGGTCTGATGGCAGCGGCAGTTGTGAAATCTCTTGCGCCAGTGCTTGTGCGTTTCGGGTGAACGAAGGATCTTCCAGAATGGATTTCAATCCGTCGCGCATGATTGCAGAGTCGCTGATCCTGCCAAGCTTCAACCCTACATTCAAGTCGACAACCCGGGTCGCGTTGAGATCGGATTCCATATGCGCCGGCAGGCAAAGCTGTGGCCTCCCCGCTTGCATCGCGGCCTGCGTAAGCCCCGCACCCGCGCCGCTTACAATCACACGAGAGTGCTCAAGCACCTCAAGCAGGTCAGGCACCTTGTCATGTACCGTGACACCGAACCCTAACAGGAACTGCCGTTCAGCACTTTGGAAGGGGCCAAGATAGGCCTCGATCGGTCTGCCAAGCGAAACCGCGCCCTCGACAATCTTCGCCAGATCCAGCGCGCTGCCGCCCCGGTACAGAAAGATGCCGCCATCTTCGCGTGGCGGCATTGGTGGGATATTTCCATCATAACTCCCCAAGAGGGGGTCGGCACGCAGCCGTCCATAGGGGTCAGACTGCGGAATGGCAAACACGCCGCGAATTTCAGTAGCCAAAACATGGGGAAGGCAATCCAGGACCGCTTGGTGCCGGGCCTTCAGCTCAGCGTTTATCACATCACACATTCTATCCTGAAAACGCGGTGACGCATAGCCGATCCGCAGGGCGGGATATTCATGGATGTTTGCAGGCGGCAGCGTATAGCCACTGCCAACCGAGGCGACGGGAATGCGACCGCGCGCGGCAAGGCAGGCCGTGGGACTATAATCGGCAAGGATCAGGTCAGGCTTTACCAGATCAAACAGGCTGTCCCAGATCTGCAGGGAAAACGTCAAACGGTCTTCATGCAGAAACCCGCAATAGGACAGGATTTCCGCGAAGCTGCCGGTGTTGGAAACGCCTCCATCCGCAGCCATGGGAATGGGGCATGCAAGAAATGGAAACCCATCTTCGCCAAAGGTAGCCTGGGCAAAAAACGGATCATAAACGGCAAATGTAATCTGAACCGTCGGATCCAGCGCACGCAGGTGACGCGCGATTTTCATCATCGGCGCTAGATGCCCAGCACCGGCACCAAGCTCTGAAACGCAAAGAACATGTTTGCCCATGGGCTCTCCAGAGATGGAGTTGTCACATCATGAAAATGCTTGCACAGGCCAGGCCCGCGCAAGCATGTGTTCGAGGTCGATCGCGTCACGGGTTCAAAGGCGGATGCCCTTTATGAACCTGCGTGGGATACTACGACCGAGGCATCAGAGTACCTTCTCAATTCAGACCGGCCCAACCGGATTAGTCAGGTGGGGTCCCGCAGCTGTATGCCATACTGTCCCATCTGCCCCATTTGATTACCCCCCATCTGGAGGTTGGCAAAATACTGGCAGAGTACGTCATTGATTCGACATTCTTCTCCCAGTGCTACTTCTTGCATTGCTCCGCCGTATTGCCCGTTATTTCCTGCGCCATTTGCAGGGCCGGACAAGGTGTTGACGATATCCATTGTGATGTTGCGCATCGGATCATCCCGGCGGTGGCGATCAGCAAGCGGTTTGGAACCACCACCGAAATACATGCGGAAACCGACCGTAATTCGGTCGTGATCGTTGGACCCGGTCGACGCATCGGCAAAAACAGTGACATTCTTGGCCGCCCCAAAGCCAGTTTGCCATTCGACACCCAGCGTTGTGATGTTGTCATAGTCAGGGGTTTTGGCGAAATCCATGCTCAGAAACAGATCTTCTGTTGCATACCAGCCCAATCCCAGAGTGCCGATCCCCCTCAAGGATGTTTCTACCGGATTGACGCCCTGCCATCGCATAGACGGTGAAATCTTCCACATAATACTCAAGTTCCAGCCCGATGCGGTCGGTTCTTTGGTCCAGCGCAGCTCCGTCCCGATTAATGTCTACGGTGCCGAAGATCAGGCCGACCATCGCCACCGATGGGTCGCGCCAGAAAAGATGCCCGCCAAGACCGGCCAGTTCATCGCCGCCGTCCTTGCCAAGCGCGCCATCAATTTGAAAGCCGTATCTTACACCCACCGGGAAAGTTACGGACCCTGCCAGAACCCCGGCACCGATGTCTGTTCCGACATTATTGGAATGAGCTGTCGATTGAAACGACAACTTGCTGTTGATTTGCGAGACAGCCGGTTCGGCAGCAACAGATGTGGCACCAACCGCGCCCACCAGAGCCGCGACCGCAGCCAGGGACAGCCCGCGGCGTTTGCTCACCACATCGGCGATGTCCAGAAACGAGGTCCTATCCACCGGCACTAGGGACGTCTTGGGCATTTCAAATGACAAAAGAACCGTCTGTGCGATGCAGCCCTCGGTGTTCAAATAGTCCTGAATCACTGCTTTGGCGCGATCTTCAGCACTTTTGATATCGATGGACTGAATCTTGCGATCTGTGAAATATCGGGTGTGATCCAGAACGATATAGGCACAGCGCTGGGTTGCGTCCCAATAGGTGCCAATCAGCTCTTCTGATGTA